>CAZKGZ010000035.1:0-10517 GCA_964552365.1 uncultured Oscillospiraceae bacterium
GGCCTCGGCGCGGGAGAGACAGCCTCTTGCAGTGACCTTGCAGCTCTCGGCGCGCATAAGCTCGGGAATGCCCGGCACGCGCCGCTCCGCAACGGAGAGCGTCGCCTCGGGCACGATGTCGCACGGAGAAAAGCCCGTGCCGCCGACTGTAACGACCAGCTGCAGGCCGAGCTCGTCGGCGCACTTTATGAGTTCCGCGCGGATCTGCCCGGCGTCGGCGGGGAGAATAACGGCGCGGCAGATCTCATAGCCCTGCCCGGCAAGCATCGCGCGCACGGCCTGCCCGCCGGCGTCTTCACGCTCGCCGCGGAAAATCTTGTCGCTTACGGTGATGACCGCTGCTTTTCCGATCATTTTTCCTCGCTCCTTTGAAAATCGCCGTGGACGCCGCCGCTCTTGGAGAGCAGGCGGACATCGGTGATGACCATATCCTTCTGCACGGCCTTGCACATGTCGTACACGGTGAGCGCGGCGGTGCTCGCCGCCGTGAGCGCTTCCATCTCCACACCGGTGCGCCCGTCGCAGGAGACGCGCGCTTCGATCTCCACACTGCAGCGCGTCTCGTCGAGATGCAGCGAGAGGTCGATGCCGCCGAGCTGGATCGGGTGGCACATCGGGATAATGTCCGGCGTGCGCTTTGCGCCCATGATGCCCGCGACCTGTGCCACGGTGAGCACATCGCCTTTTTTCATGCCGCCGGTGCGGATGAGCTCGAAGGTCTCGCGGTTTACGAGCACGCGCGCGGCGGCGACGGCGGTACGCCGCGTCTCCGGCTTCTCGCCGACATTGACCATTCTGGCGCGGCCTTCTTCGTTGAAATGTGTAAAATCTTTGGAAATATCCACAATTACCCTCCGATCTCGTTCATATTCCGCCCGGCATGGCTGCGCTGCACGGCAGAGAGCGGCGGGTGGCACGGCGGCTTGGCGAGGATGACCTCTTCCATCACGCGGCGCATGCCGTCCTCGTCCAGCCCCTTGATGGGGTACTCTTTGTCGGAATGCAGGCACGGCTTGAGCTTGCCGTCCGCCGTGAGCCGGATGCGGCTGCACGAGGCGCAGAAGTCGCGGCTGACCGCACGGATGAGCCCGATATTTCCGCGCGCCCCGGGGAGACGGCAGAGCTTCGCAACGCCGCCGTCCTGCGGCAGTTCCTCCAGCTCCGGCAGCGCCTCGAGCACGGCGGAGTCCGGCACATAGGCGTCCTCGCCGAATTCCTCGTTCGCCGTCATCGGCATGAGCTCGATGAAGCGCACGTCTGCATCGAAACGCCGCGTGAGGCCGGCGAGAGCGGGGATCTCATCGTCATTGAATCCGCCGATGAGCACGGCATTGATCTTGATTTTTTCAAACCCGGCGCCGAAGGCGGCGTCTATGCCCCGCAGCGCGTCCTCGAGCGTACCGATGCGCGTGATATAGGCGTACTTTTCGGCATTGAGCGTATCGAGACTTATGTTGAGGCGCGAAACGCCCGCCGCGCGGAGCGGCTTGGCGAGCGCGGGCAGAAGCGTCCCGTTCGTCGTGAGGCACACCTCGCGGATGCCCGGCACGGCGGCGGTGCGCGAGCAGATGGAGAGGATGTTCGCTTTCACGAGCGGCTCGCCGCCGGTCAGACGGATCTTGTCGATGCCGAGCGAAGCCGCCGCGCGCACGGCGCAGATCATCTCGTCCTCGGTGAGCATGTCCTCCTGCCGCATTTTGCAGATCCCCTCCGCCGGCATGCAGTAGCGGCAGCGCAGATTGCACCGGTCGGTCACCGAGAGGCGGAGATAATGTATATTTCTTCCGAAAGAATCGATCATAAAAAATAAATACCTTTAATGATTTTGCGCGGCTTTGCGGTCGAGACGGCGGTTTACGAGAAAGCGAAGGACCGCAGCGCCGATGATGATGACATAGCCGATGATGCTCATGACATCCGGCAGCTCGCCGAAAAAGAGTATGCCCCAGAGTGAGGAATAGACGACCTGCGAATAGTCGAAAACGGAAATTTCCTTCGCCGGCGCATGGCTGTAGGCGGCAGTGACCGCAAGCTGTGCTCCCGCAGCGGACACACCCGCAAGAATAAGATACACAAGCTGCATCGTGCTCATCGGCTGGTAGTTGAAGATCCAGAACGGGGCCGAACAAACGCAGGTGAAGACCGAGAAAAAGAGCACGATCTCCGTGCCTCGCTCGCCCTGCTGCCCGAGCTTGCGCAAAAAGGTGTACGCAGCACCCGCACTGATGCCGCCGAGCACGCCTACCAGCGCGGGGAGGCTTGCCACCCCGGCGGACGGCTGAACGACAAACAGCATGCCGACGAACGCCGCGGCGACGCTCAGAATATCCACGCGGTTCGGGTACTCGCGCAGGACCACGATCGAGAGCAGGATCGCAAAAAACGGTGAGAGCTTATTGAGCATGCTCGCATCGGCAATGGCCATATGATCCACGGCCCAGAAATTTGCCACCATGCCGATCATGCCGTAAATGCTCCGCGCGAGATGTCCCGGAAGACAGCCCGGATGGATGCGAAAGCCCTTGCCCTCACGCAGCAGGATCAGAAACGCCGCGATTGCCGCCACCACATTGCGGAAAAAGATCTTCTGCATCGTGGGCAGATCCCCCGCAAGACGCACAAACACCGACATCAGCGAAAAGCCGAATGCCGAGCACAAAATACAAAGAATGCCGATAGACCTCTCACTCTTCGGCCGCTTCACCTTCAAAAACATAACCCCCATACTTCTCAACATAATCAACAAAGATATTATACTCTCATTGTTGAATTTTACAAACCATTTTTCGCGAAAAATCTTGCCAATGTGCGTGAAATATGGTACAAAATCTTATCGTGATCATCAAAAGCAGAAAGAAGACACCATGGATCCAAACAAAACGGAACAGAAACGCCGCCGCAGAGAGTATGCGGAAGGTCTGCGCGACGGCGTGCCTATTGCGCTCGGCTATTTTGCCGTGTCGTTTTCGCTCGGCATTGCGGCGCGCAATGCGGGGCTTTCCATTGCGGAGGGCGTCCTCGCAAGCCTCCTCAACAATGCCTCGGCGGGCGAGTACTCGCTCTTTACGCTCATCGGCAGCGGCGCGGCGTGCATCGAGATCGCCCTCGCCACGCTGGTCATCAACGCACGCTATCTCCTCATGAGCTGCGCGCTCAGCCAGCACTTCCGCCCGGAAACGCCCTTTTACCACCGCTTTTTTGTCGGCTTCGCCGTCACGGACGAGCTCTTCGGCATCGGCGTTTCACGCCCGAACGGCCTTGACCCGCGCTACTTTTACGGCGCCATGTCCGTCGCCGTGCCCGCATGGGCGGCGGGAACGGGACTCGGCATCTTCATGGGCAACCTCCTGCCGCAGAACATCGTGAGCGCGCTGAGCGTGGCGCTCTACGGCATGTTCCTCGCCATCATCATCCCGCCGGCGAAACAGAACCGCGTCGTGCTCGGGTGCGTGCTCGTCGGGTTCCTCGCATCGGCGGCGTTCGCGTATCTGCCGCTCCTGAAGACCCTGTCCTCCGGCACGGTCACCATTCTCCTCACGGTCGTCATTTCCGTGCTCGCGGCGATCCTGTTCCCGCGCCCGGAGGAAGAGGAGGCAGACGCATGAGCAAGACGGTCCTCTCCATCCTCACGGCGGCAGCCGTCACGTACCTCATCCGCGCCCTGCCGCTCACCCTCATCCGCAAGCCCATCCGCAGCCGCTTCCTGCGCTCGTTCCTCTACTATGTGCCGTATGTGACGCTCGCCGTGATGACATTCCCCGCCATCGTACAGGCGACCGAGCAGCCCCTCGCCGGGGCCGCCGCCCTCATCGCCGGCATCCTCATCGCCTGGCGCGGCGGCACGCTCATGACGGTGGCAGCATCCTGCTGCGTCGTGGCGTTCGTCGCGGAATGGCTGCTGAAACTTCTTTGATACTTTTAAGGCTCCCCTTGTACTCAAGGGGAGGCTTTTTTATTATCATAACGCAGCGCTGCTTTGAAAATCTTTCAAGTATGTTTCAAGTGCGGCTTGTAATATGGCCTCCGTTAAGTATAAGGGAGTGCCGCGCTTACCGGCGCGCGGCGGGTTCCCGATGATATAAGGAGGCAGCGCCGATGATAGAAGTTTCCCATCTGACAAAGCGATACGGCAATTTCACCGCCGTGGATGATTTGTCCTTTGAAATCGGGGAAGGACAGGTGTACGGCTTCCTCGGACCGAACGGTGCGGGCAAGTCGACAACGATGAACATCATGACCGGGTGTCTCTCCCCGAGCAGCGGCACCGTGAAGATCGGGGGCTATGACATTCTCGAGCAGCCGGAGGCAGCCAAGCGCCTCATCGGCTATCTCCCCGAGATCCCGCCGCTCTACATGAACGAAACGCCCGAGGAGTACCTGCAGTTCGTCGGCGAAGCCAAGGGACTGCGCGGCGCAGCGCTCCGCGAGCAGATCGAAAAAGCCATTGAGAGCACGCGCATCGAATCCGTGCGCGGCAAGGTGATCGCCGCTCTCTCCAAAGGCTACCGCCAGCGTGTCGGCATTGCGCAGGCACTGCTCGGCTCGCCGCGCGTCATCATCCTCGATGAGCCCACGGTCGGCCTCGACCCGCACCAGATCATCGAGATCCGCGAGCTCATCCGCGACCTCGGCCGTGAGCACACGGTCATCCTCTCCTCGCACATTCTCTCCGAAGTGCAGGCCATCTGCGAGCAGGTGCTCATCATCGCCAAGGGCAAGCTCGTGGCGTTCGACACGCCCGACAACCTCGAGAAAATGCTCGGCGCGCAGTCGGTCGCTTTCCGCGTACAGGCGGACAAGGCCACGGCGCAGGCCATTCTGGAATCTTCGGACGGCGTGAGCGACTGGACGATCGAGACGGCGGAGGACGGCGCGCTCCTCGTGCGCGCGCAGCTCGCAGACGGCTCGGACGCGCAGACCGTATGCGGCGCTCTGACGCTCGCATTTGCGGCGAAGGGCCTGCCGGTATTTGAAATGCAGCGCCACCGCGCCAATCTCGAGGATGTGTTCCTTGAGCTCACCGAAACGGACACGGCGGCTGTGCCGGCCGAAGGCGAGACCGAAGCGGCCGAGCCGGAGACAGACAAACCGGCCATTGAGGCGGCAGCCGAGCCCGAAAAGCCCGAAGATGCCGAACCTGCCGAGCCCGAGAAAACCGAAGAGGAGGGATCGAAATGATCGCCATATACAAGCATGAACTGCGAAGCGCGTTCAACGGCCTCGCGACCTATCTTTTCTGCGCGTTCTTCCTCGTATTCGTCGGCATCGGCGCGGTCATCTATAACATCCAGTCGGCCGTTGCCAACTTTGAGTATGTGCTGAAATTTGTGTGCATCGGCATGACCATCCTCATTCCGGTGCTCACCATGCGCTCCCTCGCCGAGGAGCGGCGGCAGAAGACCGACCAGCTTCTCTATTCGCTCCCGCTCAAAACGACGGACATCGTGGTCGGCAAGTATCTCGCCCTCCTGACCATCTTCCTCCTGCCCATGTGCATCATCGCCATCTACCCGCTCATCTTCTCGCAGTACGGCGATGTGTATCTTCTGAGCGCCTACGGCTCTCTCATCGCCTTCTTCCTCATGGGCGCGGGACTCATTTCGGTCGGCCTCTTCATTTCGTCTCTCACGGAGAATCAGGGCGTGGCCGCCGGCATCTCCATCGTGGTGATGATCTTCAACTACTACAGCGTAACGCTCGCCGAGCAGGTGTCCTCCACGGTCATGGGCTCGATCGTCGCGCTCATCGTGATCGCGGCGCTCGTCGGACTCGTGGTCCGCGCTCTCACGCACAACACCCCGATCGCCGTCGGCGTCGGCGCGGCACTCGTGGCCGTTGTCGCGGGCGTGTACTTCGTTGACAGCACGCTCCTCGAGAATCTGCTCCCGAATGTCATGAAGAGCCTCTCCCTGTTTGAACGCTTCTATACATTCGTAAACGGCGTATTCGATCTCAAAAACATTGTGTTCTACCTGTCCGTCATCGTATTCTTCCTGTTTTTGACGGTACAGTCTCTGGAGAAGAGGAGGTATAACTGATGAACAAGCCCGAAACTTCCGAAAAAAAGCGGGAAGGCTCCGCGAAGAACCTTGTCGCCATGAAGGGCGGCACCTACTCTCTCGCCATCACGGCCGTTGTGCTCGCCATCCTCGTGGCGGTGAACGCCCTCGTCGGCGCGCTGCCGTCCTCGGCCACCAGCTACGACATAAGCTCCACCAAGCTCTATTCCATCACGAGCAACACCAAGGTCGTCGTAAACGCCCTCGAGCAGGATGTCACGATCTACTGGGTCGTGCAGTCCGGCGAGGAGGACAGCGTGATCGAAAACCTGCTCTCCAAGTACGAGAGCCTTTCGAGCCACATTTCCGTCGTGAAAAAGAACCCGGACGTTTACCCGACCTTCGCCGCACAGTACACGGATGAGACCGTGTCCAACAACAGCCTCATCGTCGAGTGCGGCAGCAAGTACCGCTACATCGGCTACGATGAAATTTACCTCACCGACATCGACTACACGACCTACTCCTATGTCTACTCCTTCGACGGCGAAGGCGCGCTCACCTCGGCCATCTCCTATGTCGTGAGCGAGGATCTGCCGGTCGTCTACACGCTCGAGGGCCACGGCGAAGCCGAGCTCCCCGACAATGTGCAGACCCAGATCGGGAAGGACAACATGGAGATCTCCTCCTTCTCGCTCGTGAAAGAGGACGCCGTGCCCGAGGACGCCGCATGCGTGCTCATCTACTCGCCCGAGAGCGATATCTCCGAAGAGGAGAAGGATCTGCTCGCGGAATACGCCGAGAACGGCGGCAAGCTCCTCGTCATCGCCGGCCCCGTGGAGGACGGATCGCTCACGAACCTCACTGCGCTCCTCTCCGATTACGGCGTGAATGCCGTTGAAGGCATCGTCGTCGAGGGCGACAGCAGCCACTATGCCTTCCGTCAGCCCTACATCCTGCTCCCGGACATCGAGAGCAGCGACATCACCGACCCGCTCGTCGACGAAGGCTACTATGCCATTCTCCCCATTGCACAGGGCCTCGATGTGTCCGGCGCGGGCAGCTCCGTAACGACGCTGCTCTCCACCTCGGACGCCGCCTTCAGCAAAACGGCGGGCTACAGCCTCACCTCGTACGATAAGGAAGACGGCGATACGGACGGACCCTTTGCCCTCGCCGTGGACATCTCCACTGCGGGCGGCGGCGAGATCGTGTGGATCTCGTCCTCGCACTTCCTCGATGAGCTCTACAATGCCTATTCCTCCGGCGCAAACCTCGACCTCACGATGAACGCGCTCTCCGCGCTTGTGGGTCAGGGCGACACCATCTCCATCCGCAGCAAGAGCATGAGCTACAATTACCTCACCATCAGCGAGTCGGCCGCCTCCATGCTCAAGACATGGGTCATCGGCGTGCTGCCCGGCGTGTTTGTGCTCTACGGCATCATCACCGTCATCGAAAGGAGAAGAAAACGCCATGCCTAAAGCGAAAAAACTCTATATCCTGCTCGGCGTGCTCGTTGTGCTGAGCATCGCGGTGTTCGCGGTGAGCCACTATGAGCAGAAGCAGGAAGAGATCCGCACCAGCGATGAGATCGTCCTCTCCATCCCCACGGACACCGTAACGGCGGTGTCGTGGACGAACGAGAGCGGCAGCTTCACCTTCACGCTCGATGAGAACGGCACCTGGATCTACGAAGCCGACACGGCCTTCCCGGCGGACACCGACAAGATCGAAGCGCTGCTCGAGCCGTTTTCGGAATGCGGCGCGGCCTTCGTGATCGAAAATGTCGAGGATCTCGGCATGTACGGTCTTGATGACCCCGTGTGCACCATCGAGATCACGGCGGGGGAGGAGACGACCACCGTCACGCTCGGCGATTACAGCCAGATGGACTCCGAGCGCTACGCCTCCACCGGCGACGGCAATGTGTACCTTCTCTCGCACGACCCGCTCGATGAGTTCGACGCGGTGCTCAGCGATGTGATCCTGCACGACACCGTGCCCGACCTGGACGACGCGACCGAGATCGTGTTCACCGGTTCCGAAAACTGCACCGTCACGAAAAATGAGGACGGCAAGAGCATCTGTGCGGACGACATTTACTTCTCCGGCAGCCTGCCGCTCGATACCGACCGCGTGCAGTCCTACCTCACGGCACTCGATTCCCTCTCCCTCACGGACTATGTGACATACAACGCGACCGATGACGAGCTCGCCGCGTACGGCCTCGCCGATCCGGCCCTGACCGTCACGGTCACCTACCCCGTGCCCGACGAGTCCGAGGACGCCGACGAAGACGCGACCGTGGACGAGACCGTGACCGTGAGCTTCGGACAGAACGCCGAGGAGCTCGCGGATGCGGAAGAGAGCGGGGACTATGACGATGTGACCTGCTATGCCCGCGTGGGCGATTCCGGCATCGTCTACGAGATCTCCGGCACGAAGTACGATACGCTCCTTCGCGGCGGCGAGGACAACCTCCGCCACGCCGAGATCTTCACCGCCGACTTCGCCGAAGTGACCTCGATGGAGATCACGCTCGACGGCGAGACCTACACCTTCGCCGTAAAGACCGACGAGGACGGGGAAGAAGAGGACGCGAAAGAGAGCAAGTCTTCCGACTCCGATGACGAGGACGAGGTCGTATGGCTCTGGAACGATGAGGAGATCGACATCTCCTCCGTAGAGAGCGCGCTCGAGGCCGTGGAAGCCTCCGAGTTTACGACCGAGAAGAGCGGCGACACCGTGGAGCTGAAGATCAAGCTCACGCTCTCGAACGAAGACTTCCCGACGCTCACCCTCACCTTCTACCGCAAGGGCGGCGAAAACTGCATTGCCGCCGTGGACGGCACCGTAACGGCCGTCGTGCCGCGCAGCAATGTCGTAGACCTCGCCGAAGCCATCCGCACCATCACCCTCGGCAGCGAGGAATAATTCAAACGCATACTTTCCGAGACAGCACCGGGCAATATCGGTGCTGTCTCAACTTTTTATTGATTTAAGCGGAAAAACGTTGTATAATAAATCGGTTGGATATCAGCGCTTTACATTCGGCGCGGAGAGTTTCGGAGGAAAACATCATGGCAATTATCGCCCCGTCCATATTATCTGCCGACTTTGCCCGTCTGGGCGAGGAGATCGAAGATGTCCGCCGCGGCGGCGCGGAGTGGCTCCATTTCGATGTCATGGACGGACGCTTTGTGCCGAACATCACGGTCGGCATCCCGGTGCTCTCCTCGGTGCGCAAGCACACGGATATGTTCCTTGATGTTCACCTGATGATCGAAGAGCCGGTGCGCTACGCCAAACGCTTCTGCGATGCGGGCGCGGATATGGTGACCGTCCACCTCGAAGCGGACACGCCGGAGAACATTACCGCCGCGATCGACGCCATCCACGCCGCGGGGAAGAAGGCTGCGATCGCACTCAAGCCGGCCACCGGTGCGGATGCCGTGCTGCCGTGGCTCGACACGCTCGACATGGTGCTCGTGATGACGGTGGAGCCGGGCTTCGGCGGACAGAAATTCATGGCGGACATGCTGCCGAAGATCGAAACGCTCCGCCGGGAGATCGACCGCCGCTCTCTCGCCTGCGAGCTTGAATGCGACGGCGGCGTGGACGCCAACACCTCGCCCCTCGTGAAAAAAGCGGGCTGCACCGCACTCGTGGCGGGCAGCGCCGTATTCGGCAAAAGCGACCGGGCCGCAGCCATCGCGGCCATCCGAAACGCATAAACTATAGGAGACATTCTCGTTATGGCATCGTTCTTTCCCGCTGCAATGGAAAATCTGATCGACAGCTTCGCCTCGCTCCCCGGCATCGGCCGGAAGAGCGCACAGCGTCTGGCGTTCCATGTGCTCTCGCTCCCGCAGGAGGAAGCGGAGCGCTTTGCCAATGCCGTGCTGGAGGCGAAAAAGAGCGTCCATACCTGCCCGGTGTGCCAGAATCTCACCGACAGCGACATTTGCCCCATCTGCGCATCCGACAGCCGCGACAAATCGACCATCTGCGTCGTGTCCGAGCCGCGCGATGTGCTCTCCATCGAACGCAGCCGCGAGTATAAGGGAGTCTACCACGTGCTGCACGGTGCCCTTTCCCCGATGAACCGCATCGGTCCCGATGACCTCCGCATCCGCGAGCTCCTCGAGCGCGTGTCGAACGGCGGCGTGGAGGAAGTCATTTTAGCCACCAACCCCGATACCGAGGGCGACACGACCGCGATGTACCTCGCGCGGCTCCTTCGCCCCTTTGAAGTGCGCATCACCCGTCTCGGCTTCGGCGTCCCCGTCGGCTCCAATCTCGAATACGCCGACGACGCCACCATGCTCAAGGCCCTCGAAGGCCGCCGCGAGATGTAAGCGCACCCGTCAAACCGACTTTTTCCCGGCAAGGGAGCAGCCCTTCCGGGTAATTATACTGATTTTCTGATTTATAGGAGGAGTATTATAATTTTATGGCACAAAAACTGAAGATCATTCCCCTTGGCGGTCTCAACGAGATCGGCAAGAACCTCAC
>CAZKGZ010000036.1:0-10450 GCA_964552365.1 uncultured Oscillospiraceae bacterium
CGGAATATTTGCGCTCTGCGGCGATATATTCGGCGGTTTCGGGAGAAAAGGTGCGCATTTGCTTGACCTTGCCGCGGTTTTCTGTTACAATATGCTACTATAGATTCGTATATTCTGACAGGATCGGGAGGGTGTTTATGGATTATTACGACGAAGACGAATACGAAGAAGAGCCGGAAGAAAATTACCATGATCCGCTGAAAGCACTGGTGATCGCGCTCATCGTTGTCTGTCTTCTCTTTGCCGGTATCGGCGTTTACCTTTTCCTGCAGCTGAACAGCGCAAACGAGCGCGCGGACTCTCTCTCCTCGCAGCTCACGAGCGTACAGTCGGAGCTCGATGCGATCCGCGCCGAACAGGCGGCGGCCACACCGACGCCCGAGCCGACCGCCGTGCCGACGCCGACACCCGAGCCGACCCCGACACCGACCCCGACGCCCGAACCGACGGCGACGCCGTCCCCGACGCCCGAACCGACCCCCGTGCCGCTGCGCGAGGCCGTCACGGCGGAAATGCTCGGCGATGTCTACCGCCCGGAGGATTCCCTGTGGCTCGATGAGGCGGAGACCGCTGTTGTCGTTCCGTACATGCTCGCCGTCCACTACGGCCCCGGCATGGATTGGGGCGAGAACATGGCGCTCAACATGAACGACACCGTGGAGATCCTCGCCAAGCAGAACGGCTGGTTCCTCATTCGCACCACGACCGGACGCTACGGCTGGGCCGCCGGAGAGTTCCTGAACATCACGGTCGTCGAAGCGACCGCGACGCCCGCGCCGAGCACCTCGACCGACGCCATCACCCCCGAAGCCCCCGCGACCGCAGCCCCCACCGAAGCCACCAGCCCGGACCTCGGCTGACAACATACCGCAAATACAGACCGGCGGCGTTCCCAAATGCAAGGGAACGCCGCCGGTTTTTGCACTTTTCAGAAGCCGAAATATTCCATTCGGGTCTCGCTGTTGACGCCGAGAGCGCTGCAGAGCTTTTTGACGCTCAGTGTCTCGTAGTCATTGTCGATGAAGAAGTTCCGAAGGTCGGTGCAGGACGCCTCCCAGGCGGACACGGTGCCGTACCACCGCTTTCGCTCGCGTGTCATTTCCGGCGCGAGCAGGTCGTGAAACGCGTCGATCTCGGAGAGAACATTCTCGTTGGAGAGCGTCGTTTTTATAAGTTCCGCATAGCGCGTGAGCACGCGGTCGCGAAAGTCCTCGCTCTTCAGGAGCCATTGGATGATCTGTGAGATCTGTGTCGCGTCCGAGAAGCAGATATAGGTGAAGCAGTTTTCCGATGTCTGGAAGGCCCAGTCGAGGTCGTAGAACGCGACCTGCCACTTGCCGCCCTTCGTGCGGAAGTACCGCAGGTTGCTGTGGAGATCCACATTGCAGCAGTACCCCTCGAAAAGGAACCAGTCGACCATGCTGTCGATATCGAACGCTTCGCAGAAGCACTCATACGCCTCGTCGTACGAGAGCGTTGTGCTCTTGGTGTAGGCGAATGCCTCCTTGTAGAGGGAAGAGGAGGAGCTTACGGGGGAATTGACCATCTCCACATCTTCCTTCGTTGTGCCGGTGAGGTCGGCGTAGTACTGCCGCGTGAGATCGTCCTTCAGACAGTAGATGCCGTAATACTTGCCGTTGATGTAGAGCACGCAGTAGCGCGTCCGCTGTGTGGGCGTCTCCTCGCCCGCCTGCAGACACAGCTCCTGCATCAGCTCCGAGCGGAACACCGTGGTGGGGTAGTCCTGCCCGGCGCGGAGGGAGAGCGAGGAAAACTCGGTCGTGCCGCCGCCGAATATGTCGTAGGAGAGCCGTTCCGTGCCGTAGCAGCTGCGGAAGGATACGCCGAGACTCTTTTTCGGCATGCTGAGGCTGGTGTGGCCCTTGAGCTCCACGCCGCAGTCGAGCGAGAAGCTCCCGCCGTCTTCGAAGAAGGCGAGATTGGCCGAGAATTCCCGGTCGCGCGTGCCGGCCTCGTAGGCGGCTTTGAAGGACGAGGGCGTGTCGGTCACGAGCGAGACGACCGGCAGAGAGTGCCCTTCGTTGAGGAAATAGTTGAGCGTGAGCGTGCGCGAGGGGGCGCCGCCCTCTTCGATGCACACGGCGCGGAGAACGGTCGTTTTCTCAATGGTGAGCGTGTCGGTGTAGAGCGTGCTCTTCGCCGTCGGCGCGGAGCCGTCCGTGGTGTAGTAGATGTCGCCGATGCCGGAGAGCGTCACCTGCAGGGAGGAGCAGTTATCGTATACGCCGGACTCGGTGTCCGCCGTCGGCATTTCGGATACATAGCGGTACGAGTCGCCGCCGTTTTCCGCCTTGGGCGTCGGATCCCACAGATAGAAAAATCCGGTTTTCCCCTTCACGCGCCCCATGCTGCGGCTGCGCGGGAGATCGTGCACCCACACAAAGTCGCAGGCTGTCGTTTCGTCCGCGCGCGTGAGATAGACCGATTCGCTCGCGCCGTTGAGCGCGAAGGGCGCATAGTATGTGCCCGGCGTCGTATCCTCGCCGGTGCAGTAGATGAGGACGGTCTGCCCGGCCGCGAGCGTGACATTCGGGAGCGTCCACTGCAGCAGATCCTTGCGCGAGTCGGAAAGACAGTAGTCCGAGAGCCGGATCGATTTTTTCGATACATTCTTGAGCTCGACCCAGTCGTACTTTTCGCCGGTCTTCGCATCGTTGTACGCGCCGTTCGCCGTCATGACCTCGTTGATGATGAGGTCGGAGGCCGGCTCACGCGAGGAACAGAAGGCCTCGTAGCCCTCGAGCGTGTTCTCATAGCCGGGCGTGGCCCATGCGCTTTCGACAAACTCGCCCGAGGCATCGCGGCAGAGCACGTAGTCGTGCCCGCGCTCCGGGTCGCAGTCGGCGCGGTCGGCGATCGTGCCGTCCGGCGTGAGGAGATAGAGCGACTCACCCTCGCCGAGCGCGAAGCTCGTGTGGAGCTCGCCCTCGGTCCGGTCCTTGCCCGAGGCGAACACGACGAGCAGCTCGCCGCGCCGGAGCGTCACGGCGGGGAAGTCCCAGACGGTCTTGCCGTCCGACACGCTCCAGCCCTTGAGCGACACGGCCTTGTTCGATGTATTCTCCAGCTCGAACCAGTCGGAGAAGTCGCCGTCCGAATCCTGCAGCGTCGCGTGGTTTTTATACATCATCTCGGAAATGCGCACGCCGTCCGAGCCGCTTTTCGTATCCGCCGCAAGTGCGGTCGGCATGAGCAGCAGCACGGCGAGCAGCGCCGCGGCAATGCGTATGGCCTGTTTCTTCATACGCACGGCTCCTCCGTGCGGGAAAGTGTGCCGAGCTGATAGAACGCCACCGCGCTCGCCGCCGCCACATTCAGGCTGTCCACGCCGTGGGACATCGGGATGCGCACGGTATAGTCGCACCGCGCGATCGTGTCGTTGGCAAGGCCGTCGCCCTCCGTGCCGAGCACGAGCGCGAGCTTCGCCTCATGCTGCAGCCGCTTGTCCGCTATGCTCAGCGAATCCTCGCGCAGAGCGAGCGCCGCCGTGCGGAAGCCGAGAGAGTGCAGCGTTTCCTGCCAGTCGCGGCCGCTCGGGAGATAGGTCCACGGCACCTGAAAGACCGTCCCCATGCTCACGCGCGCGGCGCGGCGGTAGAGCGGGTCGCTTCCCGCCTCGGTGAGCAGCACGGCATCCATGCCGAGCGCCGCCGCCGAGCGGAAGATGGCGCCGATGTTCGTGGGGTTCATAACATTTTCAAGCACCGCAACGCGATGCGCGTCCCGGCAGAGTTCGGATGCATCGGGCAGCTTCGGGCGGCGCATGCAGCAGAGCATGCCGCGCGTGAGATGAAAGCCCGTGAGCTGCACGAGCACGGCATCGTCCGCGGCGTATACCGGCACATCGCCCACGCGCGCGAGAATGTCCGCACCGGCGCCGTTTATATGCTTTTTCTCCGTGAGCACCGACACCGGCACGCATCCCGCGTCGAGCGCGCGCCCGATAACGAGCGGGCTCTCCGCAATGAAGCACGCATTCTCGGGGTCGGCGCGGTTTAAGAGCTGATTTTCGGTCAGCCGCGCGTACACATCCAGCTCGGGCGCGGAAAAGTCTTGGATCTCAATCAAATTTCCCATGCGCAATTACCGGAAGAACACAAAGTATACGCCGATCAGAATGTGCGCGAGCAGGAAGAGCGGCACGAGGATCAGAAACTTTTTATGCTTTGTTTTGTGACGAAGGCTTGCCATTGCGACCCATTCGCCCAGACTTCCCCCGAGCGCCGCGACGAGCAGAAGCGTCTTTTCCGGAATGCGCCGGGCGTGACGGATGGCTTTGGTCTTGTCGACCGCCATGAGAATGTACGCGAGAAGGTTCATTCCCAGAATGTACGCGAACAGGATCATGCTCTTTGGTTCCATGGTTTTCTTCCTTTCCTTTGCCCGAAGCCGGGCGGACGAGACACTCGCGCCCGAAGCCGATGAGATCCTCGCGCCCTGCGGCGACGAGTGCCTCGCGGACGAGACGGGCATTTTTCGGGTCGGTGTATTGGAGCAGAGCGCGCTGCATGGCCTTCTCGTGCGGGTCGGTCGGGACATACACGCTCTTCATTGTGATGGGATCGATGCCGGTGTAGTACATGCAGGTGCTGACGGTGCCGGGCGTCGGGTAGAAATCCTGCACCTGCTCGGGGCGGGCGTTGTGCGCCTTGAGATAGAGCGCGAGCGCGACCGCATCTTCCATCCGGCTGCCCGGGTGCGAGGACATGAGATAGGGCACCACGAACTGGTCCTTGCCGTAGCGCTTGTTGAGCGCGTGGTATTTGTCGAGGAACCGCTCGTATACCGCGACCGGCGGCTTGCCCATGTAGCCGAGCACCGTGTCGACGCAGTGCTCGGGCGCGACCTTGAGCTGGCCGGAAATGTGGTTCTGCACGAGCTCGGCGAGGAACGGACTGTTCTTGTCGCACAGGACATAGTCAAACCGTACGCCGGAGCGCACGAACACCTTTTTCACGCCGGGGATCGCGCGGAGCTTTCGCAGCAGCGCGAGATAGTCGCTGTGGTCGGCGACGAGATTTTTGCACGGCGTCGGCGCGAGGCAGTGCTTCAGCGGGCACATGCCCTCCTTGAGCTGCTTCTTGCAGCTCGGCGCGCGGAAGTTGGCCGTCGGGCCGCCGACATCGGAGACATACCCTTTCCAGAGCGGGTGATGCGTCATGCGCTCCACCTCGCGGACGACCGACTCGTGGCTGCGGGAGGTGATCATGCGCCCCTGATGGAACGCGAGCGAGCAGAAATTGCACCCGCCGAAGCATCCGCGGTTGTGGATGACGGAAAAGCGCACCTCCTCAATGGCCGGCACGCCGCCGAGCGCATCGTACATCGGGTGCGGCTCGCGCGTGTAGGGAAGCTCCGCCACGGCATCGAGCTCCTCCCGCCGCAGCGGCATCGCGGGCGGGTAGACAACGAGCTGCTTGTCGCCGTGCGCCTGCACGAGCGTTTTGCCCCGCACCGGGTCGTGCTCGGCATATTCCGTGCGCGTGGCGAGCGCGTACTGCCGCTTGTCGGCACACACCTCTTCAAAGCTCGGCAGCACCACGGCGCCCTCCGGCGCTTTGTCCGCAATGACCGCCGTGCCGCGAATGCCGCGCAGGGGTTTCCCTTCGCGAAGACGGTTCGCCGCCTCCAGCGTGGCGGTCTCGCCCATGCCGTATACGAGAATGTCCGCGCGCGCATCGAATATCACGCTGCGGCGCACCTTGTTGTCCCAGTAATCGTAATGCGCGAAGCGGCGCAGCGAGGCTTCCATCCCGCCGATGAGCACCGGAATGCCGGGAAATGCCTCCCTCGCGCGGTTGGCGTACACGGTGCAGGCGCGGTCGGGCCGCAGCCCCGCCTTCCGCCCGGGAGAGTAGAAGTCCTCGCTCCGGCGGCGCTTGGCGGCGGTGTAGTGCGCGACCATGCTGTCGAGATTGCCCGCGCCGATGAATACGCCGAGCTCCGGCCGCCCCATCGCGGCAAACGCCGCGGCATCATGCCACTCCGGCTGCGCGAGGACCGCCACGCGAAAGCCCGCGTTTTCGAGCACGCGCGAGATGACCGCCGCGCCGAACGACGGGTGATCGATGTACGCATCGCCCGTCACCAAAAGTATATCGTACCAGTCCCAGCCCCGCGCGAGCATATCCTCGCGGGAGACGGGCAGAAAATCTGTTTTATTCGTTTTCGGTATCCTCCGGAATCACAGTGTCGGTCACTTCCCAAATCTCCGCATCGGTCAGCGTGGCCGCCGTGCGGCAGCAGTAACCCTGCTTCTTTTCGCCGCCTCCGCCGGATACACCGACGAAGTCCGCCCACATACCGGGACGGATGCGCAGCACATTGCGGAGCGGCGGCAGAAATTCGCCCTTTGCCATCGCGAGCAGCGGCAGCACCTCATAGGGCGAGGCCGTCGCGGCATTTTTTCCGAGCAGCAGGCCGCGCCGCAGATCGATGGCAGGGAACATGCGCAGCACAAAGCCCACGCGCGTGTCGCCGAGGGAGCGCTGCGTGCGCGTGTCGCGGATGAGCCGCACGGCGCGGACATGCACGCACGCCATATGCGAGAGCATCCGAAGCCGCAGCGGGAGCGTTTTCACCTCGCGGCTGCTCCAGACGAGCTCGTTCGGCTCAAAGAGCGTGATGTACTCGTCCGTCAGGTGCCCGAGGGCGCGCGCCATCTTCCCCGCATAGCGGAGATAGCAGCGGAGGTTGTCCTCCTTGAGCCAGCCGCCCTTTTCGGCAAACCACGCGGGGTCCTCCCCGGCATAGAGGCAGAGCACCGGCACCTCGCCGCGGGCAACGGAGCGCATCAGCTCCTCGCGCACGGCATCAACGGCCGCCTTCTCCGCGTGCCCCTCCGCCGTTTCGATCTCCGCCCACGAGGCAAAGACGATCCGCCGCTCGCCGCGCACGCTCCGCACGGGAGCATTCGGCGAGAGCGCATAGAGCCGGGGGAAGCTGTTCGATTTTTCGTCTTTTCGATCCATAGGCCATAACCCAACCATTATACTGCAATATAATAGAATAGTATTTTTTTCCGTCTCTGTCAATCGGGAAAGGGTTGCAATACGGCAGGATTTGTGCGATAATTGCGGCAACAATTAAAGGACGCCGAAGAACGGCTCAGGAGGACAACGCCAATGAATGTGCGCAGCGATCAAAATCTTACGATGCTCTTCGATTTTTACGAGCTGACCATGGGCAACGGCTACTTCCGCAACGGTTACAAAGACCGCATCACATATTTCGACCTCTTCTTCCGGCAGGTGCCGGACGGCGGCGGCTTCGCCATCGTCGCAGGCCTCGAGCAGGTGGTGGAGTATATCACGAACCTCCACTTCTCGGAGGACGACATCGCCTACCTCCGCTCCCGCGGCATTTTCTGCGACGAGTTTCTGGACTATCTCCGCACCTTCCGCTTCACCGGCGACATCTGGGCCGTGCCGGAGGGCACGCCGGTGTTCCCGCGCGAGCCGCTCATCACGGTGCGCGCCCCCGCCATCGAAGCGCAGCTTGTCGAGACCTATCTCCTGCTCGCGCTCAACCACCAGTCGCTCATCGCCACCAAGGCCAACCGCATCGTCCGCGCCGCGCAGGGACGCACGATCATGGAATTCGGCTCCCGCCGTGCGCAGGGAGCGGATGCCGCCATTCTCGGCGCCCGCGCCGCGTACATTGCCGGCTGCGCCGGTACGGCCTGCACCATTTCCGACCAGCTCTACGGCGTGCCGGCCCTCGGCACCATGGCGCACTCCTGGGTGCAGATGTTCGATTCGGAGTACGAGGCCTTCCTCACCTACTGCCGGACCTACCCGACGAACGCCGTGCTCCTCGTGGACACTTACAACACGCTCCAGTCCGGCGTGCCGAATGCCATCCGCGCGTTCAACGAGGTATTGAAGCCGCTCGGCATCACCAAGTGCGGCATCCGCCTCGACTCCGGCGATATGTCGTATCTCACGAAAAAAGCGCGCAAAATGCTCGATGATGCGGGCTGGACGGACTGCAAGATCTCCTGCTCCAACTCCCTCGACGAGTACATCATTCAGGATCTTCTGCGGCAGGACGCTTGCATCGATGCCTTCGGCGTCGGCGAGCGGCTCATCACCGCGCGCAGCGAACCGGTCTTCGGCGGCGTCTACAAGCTCGTGGCCGTTGAGCGGGAAGACGGCGAGATCATCCCGAAGATCAAGATCAGCGAGAATGTGACGAAGATCACGATCCCGCACTTCAAAAAATTCTACCGCTTCTACGACCGCGAGAACGGCAAAGCGCTCGCCGACTACCTCTGCCTCTACGACGAGACGCCCGACGATACGCAGCCGCTCACCATCTTCCACCCGGAAAACACATGGAAGCGCAAAACGCTCACGAACTTTGTCGCCAAAAATATGATGGCGCAGGTCTTCCGCAACGGCGAGCTCGTATATAAGCTCCCGACGCTCGAAGAGATCCGCTCCTACTGCGCCGAGCAGCTCGACACGCTCTGGCCCGAAGTCAAGCGCTTCGAGAACCCGCACGGCTACTACGTCGACCTCTCCGACCGCCTCTGGGACATCCGCCACGACCTCCTCGTAAACGCCGGCCACTCCCAGATCCCGGAGAAAATGTAAGAAAATTTATCGGTCGGAAGGGGGCGGCAGATTGAAGAAGAGAGCAATTCTTTCCGTTCTTGCTGCGCTGCTGTGTTCGGCGTTTCTTCTGAACACTGCCACGCTCGCAGACTTCGGCGGCTACTCCGGTGACTCGGACTATGACTACAGCTACGATTACGACGATGATTATGATGATTATTACGACGATTACAGCTATGATTATAATTACGACGATTACAGCTACGATTACGACTACGGCTATGATTATGACGATTATGACTACAGCTATGATTACGATTCTGATTCGTCCTATGACTCCTACTCGTTCGACATTGACTGGTGGGGCTTTATCGTTGCCCTCGGCGAGTATGCATATTCCGAACTGACCGCAACTCCCGACCCATCCGTTACCGCGGCTCCGACGGATACGCCGAAACCTACCGCAACGCCGAAACCCACCGCGACCCCCAAACCGGTCAAGGAATCGGATACATCCGGCAGCACCGCTGCCCATTCCGGATTCGGCTCAACTTTGAGCGTTTGGATCATTGTGCTCATCTTGCTTGCCGTAGTGGTTCTCTCATTGAAACACTATAACAACGATGATACCTACGAGCCGGAAGCCCTCGTGGAGATCCCCAAGCAGACGAAAAAGATCCCGCACCGCCGTTCGCCGCTTGCGGAAAAACGCGCAGAACGAGCAAAACTCAAAGCGATCGGTAAGCTCTTGGAGATCGACCCGGACTTTGATCCCGATGCGTTTTGCAAAAAGGCCGCCGACCTCTATGTGGAAATGCAGCACGATTGGACAGCGAAAAATATCGAGCCGCTGCGTCCTTACTTCTCCGATGCATTTTTCGCTCAGATGGAACGGTCTCTTCAGGATCTCATTCGACGCAAAGAAACGAACTATGTCGAGAATATTCAGGTTCTCGAAGTGAAGCCGCGCAGCTTCCGTGAAGCAGCCGGGGAAGAGCATATTGTGCTTCGTCTCCGCACCTGCATCACCGACTACACCGTAAAGGATCGCTCTCAGAGAGTTGTCCACGGCAGCCGCAGCAAGAAAACATACATGACATACGAATGGGAACTGACGCGTCCTTCCGGTACGAAAACGACCGCAAACGGTGCGGGAGTCAAACATATTTCGTGCCCGGGCTGCGGAGCTGAGCTCGAGGTGAACGCGAGTGCCCGATGCCCATACTGCGGTTCGGTCATACAGCAGAAAGCGCAGGATTGGGTTCTGTGCGCCATCCGCGGCATCAAGCAGGAAACAAAATAAAAGTACCACACAATAACAAACTCCCCCTGCGGACAGCATCGGCCGTCTGCAGGAGGAGCATCTTTTATATATGCGGTCATTTCAAAACCGGTTTTCTTCCGAGGGGAGGACGCGCTCGCACAGGTAGCCTTCTCGGACACCGTATTTGCTCACGACGAGCTGACGGGCGCGGAAGACGCGCATGGCGTGCTGCAAAATGAGGATTCCGGGGACGAGCGTGTGGATGCGCTCCGGCTCCAGACGCAAGATCAGGTCGGCGGCGTCCTTTTCGCCG
The DNA here is from genome assembly GCA_964552365.1 of uncultured Oscillospiraceae bacterium. Lineage (GTDB taxonomy): Bacteria > Bacillota > Clostridia > Oscillospirales > Oscillospiraceae > Apopatocola. The sequence continues at coordinate 10,157 of CAZKGZ010000036.1, forward strand.
CTGCAGAGAAAGGCGCACAGCGAGTCGAGCTGCTCGGCCGTGATGCTGCGGCAGTCCTCGGAAAGACCGCAGTGACGGCGGGAGAGCTTGAGCACGGCCCGCGCCGTACCGCCGACGCCTACGAGGAGCGCCCTCGGCTCGATCATGTCCTCGCTGATATCGATGCACTCGTCGATCGCCCGGTGCAGCCGCCGGAGCGAGCCTTCGCCGGGAAGGATCTTCTTGACGCAGCGGCGGTAAAGGCTCAGCGAGCCGATGGGAAAGCTCGCCCAGTCCTCGGGGCTGCCTTTGTCA
>CAZKGZ010000037.1:0-10118 GCA_964552365.1 uncultured Oscillospiraceae bacterium
GCGAATATGAAGCGAAACCCGCTGTGCGGACGGAATTTCGAGTATTTCAGTGAGGATCCGTATCTTGCAGGAAAGCTGGCCGCAGGATTTATCCGCGGCGTGGAGTCGCAGGGCATAGGAACAAGCCTGAAGCACTTTGCCGCCAACTCGCAGGAGCTCGATCGTCTCACTTCCGACAGCATTCTCGATGAGCGCACGCTGCGCGAGCTCTATCTCACCGCTTTTGAAATTGCCGTAAAAGAGGGCAAGCCCTCCACCGTCATGTGCGCCTATCCGAAGCTCAACGGCGTGCACTGCTCGGACAACAAAACGCTTCTCACGGACATTCTCCGCGATGAATGGGGCTTTGACGGCATGGTCGTCACGGACTGGGGCGCGATGAGCGACCGCATTGCGGCGTTTCGCGCCGGGTGCGACCTCAATATGCCCGGCGGCAGCGACTATATGGAAAAGGAAGTCGTTCGCGCCGTTCATGAGGGGACGCTTCCCGAGAGCTGCGTAAACGATTCCGCCCGTCGGGTATTGAAGCTCGTTCTGCGCGCCGCGGAAACGCTCCGGGAGAAGACTACCTGCGACTATGACTCGCACCATGCGATCGCGAAGCGTGCCGCCGAGGAAGGCGCGGTGCTTTTGAAAAACGAGGATGCCATTCTGCCGCTGCGTGAGGGCGCGAAAATCGCCGTAATCGGCGCGTTTGCCAGGGAGCCGCGCTATCAGGGTGCCGGTTCGAGCCACATCAATGCGATGCATCTCACTTCTCCGCTCGAGTTTCTGCCGGGAGCCGTGTATGCCAACGGCTGCACCGCCGACGGCGATACGAATGACGAGATGCTGGAGGACGTAAAAAATGCCGCATCGAATGCCGACGCGGTGATCGTGTTTGCGGGTCTCCCCTCTCGGTGCGAATCCGAAGGATTTGACCGGAACGATATGAAAATGCCCGAGGGGCATATCCGGATGATCGAAGCGGCCGCGAAGGCCAATCCGAACACTGTGGTCGTGCTGCTGTGCGGAAGCGCTGTGGAATGCGCGTGGGCAGACAGCGTCAAGGGCATTCTCTATATGGGTCTGCCCGGCGAGGCGGGCGGCGAGGCCGCTGCAGATCTCCTGTACGGGCGCGTGAACCCCTGCGGGAGGCTCGCGGAGAGCTGGCCGATGAGCTATGCGGATGTGCCGTCTTCGGAGATTTACGGCAAGACGACCGATGCGCTCTACGAAGAAGGCGTGTATGTCGGATATCGGTACTATGAAAAAGCCGGCGTTGCCGTGCGCTGGCCTTTCGGATTCGGACTCAGCTACACGAAATTTGCCTATTCCGGTTTGAAGGTTTCGGGAGATTCCGTGAAAGTCACGGTGAAAAATACCGGCAAACGCGCCGGTGCGGAGGTCGTGCAGCTCTATATCGGTGCGCCGCAGGACGGTCTGCATCGTCCGCTCCGTGAGCTGAAAGGGTTCCGCAAGGTATTCCTGCAGCCCGGCGAGAAACGCACTGTCACTTTCGAGCTTTCGGAGCGCAGCTTTGCCGTGTGGCAGGACGGATGGAAGGTCCCGGCAGGACACTATACCGTTTCCGTCGGCTGTCTGACGGCGGATATCGAAAAGTCCGGCGAAAGTCTGAGCATTCCGGCATGGCAGGCGGGCAGCTGGTACGAGCACTGCGTCGGCAAGCCGAACCGCAAGGATTGGGAAGCGGCTTTGGGGCGCACCTACACACCGTCTGAGGCGAAAAAAGGATCCTTCACCACGGAAAATACCGTGATGGAAATGAAGGATCAAAGCCTTCTGATGAAGATCATGTACAAGGCCGTGGAAAAGACCGTGGCCAGGGGCTTCGGCGGCAGGGCGGATTACAATGACCCGGACTTCCGGATGATGATGAATTCCTCCGCCGGCGCCCCCATCCGCAGCATGCAGATCTCCGGCGGCATCAAAGGCGGCCTGATGCCCGGCATGGTGGAGATCGCCAATGGCCGCTTCCTCCGAGGCATCTGGAAAATGATCACGGGATGATCGCGGAATTTTCTCTGGAATATAAAACAAGCGGCGCAGTCGATGGGGACTGCGCCGCTTTTAGTGTGTTGGTTTGCTTTATTTGATTTTGTAGGCTCGCTTGGTGACGTCTTCGCGGGGCATGTTGTCGTAGTGCTTTACGAGGAACGGCTCCACGACATAGTAGAGCAGCTTGCCGTCGAGGTCGAAGTAGAACACTGCGAACAGCAGAGCATAGATGCCGGCGAGGATCGCGGCGATCTTGCCGAATACTTTCAGAACTTTACGCATTTCTTTCTTCCTCCCTCATTACCAGCTCATGGAGTCGTCAAAATCGAGGAGCGACGGATCGAGCGGTTCTTCGTGCATGACGGTGGTCATGTAGTCGTTGATGATGCGGCGGATCTCCGCACGGGATACGGTGCGGCAGTCGGGCAGCGCGTGCGGGATCCAGAAGGCATGGATGTTGCGCTTGCGGAACTCGTCCTCAAAGACGCCGTGCATGCCCTGAGCGCCCTTGCACTGGAGCTGGTCGTACATGGCGACCATGTCGCAGTTGAAGCGTTCCATATACTTCCACAGCTCGAAGAAGTGCTGCATTCCGCCGACGGCCATGCGGCGCATCGGAGCCCACATATGATACTGGGCGATGTCCTCGAGGCAGTCTTCGTAGTTGTCGGTACGGATGGTCATGTCGAACATGAGCGAGTCCATGTTGATGACAACATTGAGGCCCCAGCAGTTGTACGCCCATGTGCACCAGTTGGAGTAATACAGCGGTGCGCACGACCACGCGATGACGCGGTGGCGGGTGTTCGGGAACGTGACGGTCTTGTTCTGCACGCAGCGCTCCATGATCTTGCGGACGCGCGCGTCGACCTCATGCCAGATGTAGTTGTCGCCGTACTGGGACTGATAGATGCGGTAGAGAGCCTGCGCAACGCCGTTGATGGGATAGTAATCGGTGTTGGCGGCCACGTCCCACTTCTCCCACTCGAAGCGCTGCAGCTCGTTCTGAGCCTCGACGCGCTTGACGAGAAGATCCCAGTTGAACGGAACGCCGGTCTGCTCTTCGATGAACTTCCAGGCGCCCTCGATCTCCTTGGCGCAGTACTTCTTGACGATGGGATCGTCAAACTGCATCGGCTGCGGCATGGCGTAGAGCGGCTTATCGAAGAACCAGTCCTGCAGAGCGGTGCTCGCGACGGACGCATCGCACGCTTCGTTGGACGTGATGAAGAGAGGCGCATAGTCGGGCACGTCGTCGAGGACGAAGATGCCGGCCTCGGCCTGGCACATCGGGCAGGGGTCGCCCGGGAGGCCGATGGACTGCACGGCGTCGATGTAGTTGAGCACGGTGTGGCTGTTCACATGGCAGGTGACGAAGTACGGGATCATTTCCACAGGAACGTTCTTGAACTTGTCGGACCACGGATAGAAGATGCCGCCCCAGACGGTCTCCTTGTGCGCCATGGTGTGCTCGTAATAGTCGTTGTGCTTGCCGCCGTTGAGCTTCGCGTCGGCTGCGAACATGCGCTGGAACTGCTGAATGGTCACGCAGACCATCGCGCGGTAGTGCCATGCGGAGGCACGCAGCGCTTCGCCGCGGAGGCCCTGCAGGCCGCGGTCAAACCAGTGAAGAACGGGGAGATAGGTCTGGCCGACCCAGCGGTAACGCCAAACGCCCTTGAAGAAGGCGATGGGGTCTTCGCTCTTGAGGATGTCGGCGACCATCTGGCCGTAGTTGTAGAGCCAGATGTTGTTGAAGTAGTAGAACGTGTCCTTCACGCCGCGCCACTCGCGGTGCTTATAGAGGCCGGTCTTGTCGAGCATGATGTCGCCGAGGCGGCGCTCACCGTGCGGCTTGCCGTACCAGAAATCTTTCAGGGCTTTCTTCATTTTGGCCTTATCCATTCTTCACGCCCTCCTTCTCCTGGATCTGCTTGATCTCCAGACTCTCCACGAACGCCTGGAAGCGCGTGCGGAGCTGACCGGAGGCGGAGTTGATGTACTCCTTCTCGATGGAGCACACGGGGATGCCGAAGTCACGCGGCAGGATGAGCGTATCCGCCACGCGCTCGTAGCTCCAGTACTCGCAGAACTTGTTGGATTCCACGATGATGCCGTCGGCCTTGTACTCCTTGGCGATCTTGGCAATGTACTCCTTGCGGCTGCGCATGGAGGACTGCTCCATGAAGCGCGGGCAAACGCTCGTCTCGAGATAGTGGCGGGCGATGGCGGCGAGGGGCTTTTCGCCTTCGCGCACTTCGATCTTCTCGCGTCCGGGCAGAGAGCCGTAGCAGTGACGGTCGGCCACGACGAGTGCGCCGCAGCTCTCGATGAGCTTCGTGAAGGCGGGGTCGTCGTTTTCGGAGCCGGCGAGGACGACTTTGACGCGGTAATCGGGCTTCTTGTCGGGCTCGCGCGTCTTGAGGTCTTCGAGCGTCTCGCGAAGGTACGGGAGAATGAGGTACTTCGGGCAGACCATCGACACGAGGTTGATGATGTGGAACTCGGTACCGGTGATGGTCGGGTTGTCGAGCTTGCGGAAATCACCGATCTGGGTGATGATGTCGCAGACCTCGTTGTGCTCTTCGATGGCCTTGAGCAGGGCTTCGTCGGACACGTCGATGCCGAAGTGGTTGTGCAGCTCGTCGAGAACGTGTGCCTGCAGCGTGGCGGTGAAGTGCTCTACGCTGTTCTGGTTCTTCTTGAACGGCACATCGGTGAACGAGACGAAGAACTTCTCGTTCTGAATGAGGTCGGGCAGCTCGCCGAGGTGCTCCTGGAAGCGGCAGGTGCCGGTGCAGGTCTCGGTGCCGAGCTGGGCGTCGATGAAGTTGTAGCCGCCTTCGAGGGCGCGCTCGAGAAGGCTGCGCGCATAGTGGCACACGCGGCCGGACATATAGTAGGTCGCCATATCGGGCGAGGTGCAGCGCGGCGCACGAAGGCGGACGCTGAAGCAGCCGGGCAGGTCGAGAAGGACTTCCGGCATAAAGTAGCATGTATAGCCGAGGGCGTATTTGCCTTCTTCTTTTGCCTGACGAACAAGAGAGTTATAGGCCTCCTGCAGCAGGTCATCATAGAAGATGACATTTTTCAAATCACGCATGGGGCTTCCTCCGTAGATACTTTGTTATTTTTCGGCGGCGTTTTTGCCCGCCTTTTGGAAGTGAAGCTCGCGCATACCTTCCACCTCATCGCAGATCTCGCGCAGACCGCACGAGTCGCAGTCGGTGGGGATGCCGTCTAAAATGGTGCTCAGGGAACGGGTAATGTCGTTCACCTTGCGCGCCAGCGTGCGAAGGGAAGCATAATCCGCCCGGGGTTCGGTGACGAAGATCACGCGGACGGAGCGGACATTTTCCTTTTCGCGGAATTTGCGGATGTAGTCAAAGCCGACATTCCTGAAGGAGATCCCGGCCCGGACGGCATCTTTGCTTACGCGTACCTGCTCGCGGTTGTCCTCGGACAGGGCGCGGATCATGTATCCCTTGGGGAACACATGGTATTTTACGAATTCAATGTCCTGCAGCGCACGATACGCCTCATCCTCTTCCCCGACATCCTGTATGGAAAAGAGAACGATGCGCGCAAATGCGCAGTCACCTTTGATCTCCGAAAGGTCCGGGCCGTACAGCCACACCTCGTCATTGCCGACAAGGCGCTCATCGGTCGTGAAGCAGCTGTAGGATACGGCGCTTTTCGCGCTGCCGCCGAGCTCGAAAGCCGCTTCGCGCAGCATGACGAGTTCGTTTCGGTCGGTTTCCTTCCAGCACGCCGAGGGATCGTACGCCCATTTTTTCGGGGAGGAGCTGCGGAGCAGCTCCTCCGATTCGTGAATGCAGCTGTTGAAAAGCTCCATCAGAACTTAATGTCCGTCTTCTTGCGGTCGAAGATCTTATTCACCGCAGTGTAAGCCCAAGAGAGCAGCTTCTGGTCAAGATTCCAGAAATACACGACGAACAGAATTCCGATGACCGCCGTCAGGATACCGGCGATTTTGCCGAAAACTTTCCAGAATTTCTTCATTGGGAATTACACTCCTTTCGAAAGGCCCTTCTGACGGGCATACTCTGCCGCGCCGAGAGCACCCATGAGCTGCGGGTCGGTCTTGAGGTCGATGACCTTCAGCTTGAGGACGTGCTCGATGGCCTGCTTGAGGCCGGCGTTCTTCGCGCAGCCGCCGGTCAGCGTGATGCTGTCGGTGGCGCCGGCTTTCTTCGCCATGACGAAGCAGCGCTTTGCAACGGCCATCTGGATGCCGGCAGCGATCTCGTCCATGGGCTTGCCTTCGCCGACGAGCGTGATGACCTCGGACTCGGCAAACACGGTGCACTGGGCGGTGATGGGGATAACGTTCTTCGCGGTCAGGGAGAGGTTGGAGAACTGGGTGAGGTCCATCTCGAAGGAACGGGCCATGGCCTCGTAGAAGCGGCCGGTACCGGCAGCGCACTTGTCGTTCATCGCGAAGTTCTTCACGGTGCCGTCGGTGTCGATGCTGATGCCCTTAACGTCCTGGCCGCCGATATCGATGATGGCCTTGACGGAAGGATCGGTCACGTGCACGCCCATGGCGTGGCAGCTGATCTCGGAGATGTTTTCGTCGGCGAAGGGGACCTTGTTGCGGCCGTAGCCGGTGCCGATGAGGTACTCGAGATCCTTGGAAGAGCTCAGGTCGGGGACCTGGTCGATGACCTGCTGCATAGCGATCTTCGCGGACTCTTCGGAGTTGATCTTGCTCTTGATGGTGGTGTTGGCTACGATGTTGCCCTGCTCGTCAAGAATGACGGCCTTGGTATAGGTGGAGCCTACGTCGCACCCAGCGAAATACTTCTTTGCCATGATATATACCCTCCAAAATATGTTACAAAAGTTATTTCATCGATGCCGCATTTTTCGTTTCCCGGCTCGATGTGTTTTTTAATTACAGGCAGATCTCGTCTTCGAAGTCGACGAGGGTCGGGTCAACGGGTTCGGCGTGCATGACGGTGCGCATGTACTCGCTCACCTTGTCGCGCATCTGGCGGCGGGAGACGGTACGCGGATCCATCAGGTCGTGCTCGATCCAGATCATCTTGCGGTTCTGCTGGCGGGCCTGATCGTCGAGGATGCCCTGAACGGTGGCCATGTTCTTGCAGGCGACGTTCTGGTACATGATGATAAGGTCGACATTCCAGATCTCGCACTGCTTCCACAGCTCGTCCACGACGTGCTGGTAGCCGCCGTTCGTGTGACGGCGCATGACCATGCGCTCGTAGAGACGGCCGAGGTCGCGCAGCGCCTCTTCGGGATCTTCGGTCTCGAGCGGCTTCGTGAAGTTGAGGCTTTCCATCTCGACGAGAACGTTGATGCCCCAGCAGTTGGCGAGCCAGTTGGAGAAGTTCGCGTAGTAGTGCGCCGGGCAGGACCACACGATGGCGCGGTATTTCATCTTGCCGGGCCAGGCTTCTTCCTTGCGCTCGTAGGCCTTGAGCATGATGCTGTTGACCTTCTTGAAGGTCTTCGGCACGCGCGGATCGATGCCGCCGTCCATCTCGTAGTTCCACTTGCGGAACAGCTCGTAGCACGGTCCGATGATCTGCGGGTATGCCGTCTGGTTGACGGCCCATTTTTCGAGCTCGTAGCTCGTTTCCATGTTGAAGCGCTTCATGGCGGTGAAGTAAGCATCCCAGCTCCACTTGGCACCGGTCTGCTCTTCAATGAACTTGATGCAGGCGCGGATGTCTTCGGCGGCGCACTGCACGGTCTCCTCGTCCTCGTAGCGGACGGGGAAGCACAGATGGAACACCGGGAGATCCGGGAAGCGGCGTGCCATGTACGAGGAGGCCATCGTGGAGCCGTCGCACGGCATGGAGCTCGAGATGAAGCAGGAGCCCATGTGCGGCAGAGCGTCCAGAACGAGGGCGCCGCACTCGGAGGACGGCACCGGGCAGCAGTCGGCGGGCAGGCCGAAGCTCTCGACGGCGTCGATATACGGCACGCAGGTGAGCTGGTCGATCTCGGAGACCAGGAACACCGCGAAGAGCTGGTACGGAATGCCGATGAGGTCGGGGAAGCCGGCCATGATCTGGCCCATCGTCATTTCGTCGAAGAGAACGACCTTCTTGTTCAGCTCGGCGCTGTTGCCGTTCTTCTCGTCGCCCTTCGCCTGAAGAACGAGGTTCTCGGCGACGTAGCGGAAAATATCGTAGATCATGAGGTGGCTCATCTTGAGAGCCGAGCCGCGCTGGCCCATGGTGTTCTTGTCCATGAATCCGACGCAGCACATATAGGACATCATCCAGCGGTAGTAAAGAACGGAGTTCAGTGCCGGGACGAGATCCTTGGAGAAGGTGCCGAGCAGCATGCCCCACATGCGGAGCCACTCGGTGAAGTCGTACGCCGTGTCGCCGATGCCGCGCCACTCGCGGCGGACGGTGGTCATGGCGCCCTTCTTATAGAGGCGGCCGAGCTTTTTCTCGCCCTTGAGCAGCAGCTCGCGGCGTTCCTCGCAGGACATGGCGGCAACTTCCTTCGCCTCTTCCGCGAAGCGCTTGCCGAAGTCCGCCCAGCCCTTGAGCTGGCGTTTGCCGAAGGCTTTCCAGTCGGTCTCGGCGATCAGATCCTTGCTGATGCTGAGGAACTCTTTGAGGTTTTCGCCCTGGGCCTTCCAGTCCATGTTGTCCTTCGCGCGGAAGAACTTGGGATTGGGATATTTCGGAGTTTTTGCCATCAGCCTTTTCCTCCTTCTCTGCGAATGCGCTTGATCTCCAGCGACTCGACGAACGCCTGCACACGGGTGCGCAGCTGTCCGGAGTTGCCGTTATTGTACAGACGGTCAATGGAGAGCACGGGCCAGTTCTTCTCTTCGGCCATGATGTGGCTGACGAGAGCGCGCTCGAATCCCCAGTAGTCGCAGTACTTCATCTGCTCATAGATGATGCCCTCGGCGCCGAACTCGCGGGCAAGGCGGTCGGCGGTATCGCGGCGCTGCTGTACCTTTTCATCGGCAATGTAGCGGGCGCACTCGGAGTGCTTCATGTAGTGCAGGCAGATCTGCGTGAGGACATCGTCCGTATCGTTGAGCTCGATGACCTCGCGGCCGGGCGTGGAGCCGAAGCAGTAGCGGTCGGAAACTACGAACGCGCCGCAGTTCTCGATGAGCTTGGTGAGCATGGGATCGTCGATCTCGCTGCCGACGATGGACACGCGGGCGCGGTACCAGGGCTTCGGATCGACCTTGCGTTTCTTGATCTCCGTGAGCGTCTCGCGCAGATACGGAAGGATCAGAGCCTTCGGGCAGGTGTAGGAAACGAGGTTGAGAATGTGGTACTCGTAGCCGGTGATGGGCGGGTTCTCCATCTTGCGGAGCTCGCCGATCTCGGTGAGGATACGGCAGACTTCGTTGTGCTCTTCCACCGCTTTGCGCAGTGCCTCATCGGAGACATCCACGCCGTACTTCTCATGCATCTTGCCGAGCACGCGCAGACGCATCTGCTTCGTGTAGGCCTCGAGCGTGTAGTCGGTGATTTTGAAAGGAATATCCGCATGGGTCACGAAAAAGTTCGGCTTATCGTTGACCTGCAGGATCTCAAAATGCTCCATAGCGCGGTTCATCATGGAGCATGCGTCGACGCCGATCATGGCGTCAAGGAACTGGTAGCCGCCTTCAATGGCGCGCTCGGTCAGTGCGCGGGCAAACTCGCAGGTGTAGTTCGACATGTAGTATGTCGCAATGTCGACGGATCCCGTGTGCGGTGCGCGAAGACGCACGGAGAAGCAGTTTCCGACGTTCAGGATCGGCTCGGGTACGTGGTAGCACGTGTAGCCCATAGCCAGCTGCCCATCGGCCGCTGCCTTTTTCACGAGTTCGTTGTCGGCATTATCCAGAAGCTGCTCAAAGTAAATCAGATGCTTTAGATCCTTCAAATGTCACACCCCTCTTTTGTTGACGTTTGGTTTGGCTTGATTTGCTCGGTGGTTTGCGGTTTGGTGGTTTGGTGGTTGGTGGTTTGGTGGTTGGTTTTGATGGTTGGTGGTTTCTTTATGGTGAAAAAGTTTCGCGCAAATGAATTAAATGAATTAAAGGATGTCGAGCTTTTCGAGGATCTCTTTCGTTCCGCGGTAGACGCTCGACTCGGGCGGGA
>CAZKGZ010000038.1:0-8135 GCA_964552365.1 uncultured Oscillospiraceae bacterium
AAAGCGAGCCACAAAACCTATTCAGCTGTCCGGCAAAAGAAAAAGCCACACAGGCTGAGCCTGTGTGACCGGTTTTCTCACTTCCTGCCTTCCTTCATCCCGTTTCAGGGACGCGCTGCGGCGCGAGCATGGTCGGTATTCCGGCTTGCGCATTCCGGCGGACGATCCGCCCTTGCCTGCACCCCGCCTTCTCAGGTTTCCCCAATGACCGGATCTCTCCGAAAGGATGCAGACATCTGCGCTTACGGCTGCGGGTACAGCATCGGTTTTTCACCGATTTCCCTAATCTCCGTGTCGGAACGGTCCAACCGTCTCCGCCGCGGGACACCATGCAGCGATTCAATTGCATTTTAACAGACTAATTATAGCATAAAGTGCAAAATCGTCAATATTTTTGCGCGGAAATTCGGTGAAAAATTTGCGGTTTGCGCATTGCCGTGCCCCGGATCTGCGCTCTCTTCCGGGGGCGTTGAGGCCGGTGTGCGGCAATATCGTTAAGGAGCTATAAAACAATTGATTTTTACGGAGAGAATGAGTATAATACTTTGATACTTATTATGAAGACACGGAGGATCATTTTATGCGGCGGTTTTCACGGTTTGGGGCGGGACTTCTGGCACTGGTGCTGGTGCTGTCGCTGTTCGCCGGATGCGGCATCGTGCCCGAGACGGACGAAGCGGCGGCGATGGAGTCCTTCGAGGGAGTCATGTCTTCGGCGGAGGCGCTCATCGATTCGCTCGATGCGTTCGAGGAGGCCTATACTTCCGAGGATGCGCAGGAGACGCCCGCGCCGGATGCATCCGACGATACAGCCGAAGCTGCCATTGATGAGGACGGCGTTTACACCTCGGCGGAGGATGTGGCGCTCTACATCCACACTTACGGGAAGCTCCCGCAGAACTTCATCACCAAGACCGACGCCCGCGCGCTCGGCTGGGAGGGCGGCTCGCTCGAAGGCTATGCCGACGGCATGAGCATCGGCGGCGACCGCTTCGGCAACTACGAAGGGCTCCTGCCCGACGCTCCGGGGCGCGAATACCATGAGTGCGACATCGATACGCTCGGCGCCTCCTCGCGCGGCGCGAAGCGCATCGTCTACTCGAACGACGGTCTCATTTACTACACCGAGGATCATTACGAGAGCTTCACGCTGCTCTACGGTGAGGAGTAAGCCGCGCTCTCTGCGCATTTTTGAACAAGAAAGCTTACCGATTTTCGCGCAAAGTTTTTGCAAAAAATTCTTTAGATTTTATCGCAAAAAGTGCTATAATTCTTAAATGTGACCTGAAAAAGCTGTAATTTTCAAATTTTCAAAAAATCATTTCCGGCGTTTTGCCGGTGCTTTTTCGGGGAAAGGATCATTCATGGATCAACCGATCGTGCAGGGTATCATCACGTTTCTCGGCGGCGCTGCCGTTGCCGCTCTCAATGCCCTGCTCTCCGCACGGATGCTCAGGAAGAAAGCCTCGGCGTATGCCTCGTTTTCCGCCGTGCGGCAGCTTTTCAATGTAGCCTACCTTGTCCTTGTATTCTTCGGCGCGCGTGCGCTCGGCTGGGACGTCACCGCTCCGCTCGTCGGCGCGGCGCTCGGCCTTACCGGGCTTTCGATGCTCTTTGCGTTTTGGCTCGCCCGATACAACGACAAGCTGACAAAATCCTCCGCACAGGCGGAGAAGAAAGGAGGAAAGGAAAATGGGTGAAGCATCCACGGTAGTAATTCCGATCTTCGGCATTCTGGATGTGACCGGTGAGGTCATCGGCATGTGGATCCTCCTCGCCGCCGTCGCGCTTGTATCATGGCTCGCCACGCGGCATCTCAAGGATCGTCCGGGCAAGTTCCAGAACGTCATCGAAATGGGCGTTGAGTATCTCGACAACTACTTCTGCAACCTGCTCGGACACGAGAGAGGTCGGAAGCATCTGCTGTTTCTCGGGTCGCTCTTCATTTTCATCATTTTCAGCAACTATTCCGGTTTGATCCCCGGCGTGGGACTTACGGACTGGTGGAAAGCGCCGACCTCGTCCCTCTCGGTGACGGTCGCTCTCGGCATCGTGACGTTCTTCTATCTGCAGGGCTCCAGCATCAAAGCGCACGGATTCCTCGGGTACCTCAAGAGATTCATCTCCCCGATCGTCATTATGCTGCCGCTTCTGGTCCTTGATGAGTTCATCAAGCCCGCCTCGCTCGCGCTGCGTCTTTTCGGCAACATTTTCGGCGAAGAGACCGTTACCGAGCAGCTCTATGAGCTGCTGCCCATCGGCGCACCCATCGTGATGATGGTGCTCTCGCTGCTCTTCTGCGCGCTGCAGGCCATCGTGTTCACGACGCTCGTCGCCATTTATCTGCAGGAAGCCACGGAAATCGAAGAACACTGATTTCCGCGAAAATACCGACTATTTTATTTATTAAAAGGAGATTATTTACCATGACCGATTCCGCTATTATCGCACTGGCCGCCGCCATTTCCATCGCCGTAAGCACCATGTGCCCCGCTCTGGGCCAGGGCAAGACCGCCGCTGCCGCCATGGAGAGCATCGCCCGTCAGCCCGACGCCGCCGGCGACATCCGCTCCTCGCTCATCATCTCGATGGCAATGATGGAGGCTCTCACCATCTACGGCCTGCTGATCGCCTTCATGCTCGTCGCCAAGATCTGAGGAGCCTGAGAGATGAACATTGAACCCTCTCTCATCGTATGGACGGTTCTCTGCTTTCTGGCGCTGCTCGTGATACTCAAAAACCTGCTTTTCCGCCCGATGCTCACCTTTATGGACGCGCGCAAGGAAAAGATCCGCGCCGCCCGCGAGGCGAAGGAAAATGCCGCCCGTGAGCGCGAGGAGGAGATCTCCCGCCGCAAGGCGGAGCTCGCCGCCGAGGAGGCCCGGCAGCGCGAGGAAAGCGCCGCCGCCATTGAGAAGGTGCGCACCGACACCGAGCGCACTCTCTCGGAAAAGAGCGCCGCGTGCCGGCAGAAGCTCGATGCCTACCGCGCCGAGCTCGACGCCGAATCCGAGCGCATCTGCAGCACGCTGGAGCCGGAGCTTCCGGGGCTGGCCCAGAACATCGTCAACCACCTGCAGCGCTGGCAGGACGACAGCAACTCCGTTGTGGACGCCGATGCCGTCGCCGCGCCCTATGCCGCCGCCGACGTTCTGCGCCGGCAGCGCGAAGCAGAGACAAATTAAATTTTCGGACGGGTGAGCATTTTTTGCCCATTCGCCCCAAGGAACGAGAGAAACTATGCGTTTTGTATATTCCATAATCAATCTGCTGATCCTTGCGGCGGTCATCTGGTTTGCCGGCCGGAAGACCATCGTGAAAATGTTCCGCTCCCGCCGGGAGAACATCGACCGGGAGCTGGACGAAGCGGAAGAGCCGTTCAAGGCAGAGCCTCTGCCCGAGGCGAAGAGCGTGGATGACGCACCCTACCGTGCGGAGCTTGCCGCCGCGCAGAGCGAGGAAGCAAAGTCTGTCGCCGAGATCGACGCGCAGTACGAAGCGGACCGGGAAGACCTGCGCCGCGAAATGCTCCTCTCCGCCCGCGCGCGCATCATCCGCGAGGTGCTCGAGCTCGCCGAAAAGCATATGCGCTCCGACGAGTACCGCGCCACGCAGCTCGACCGCCAGAACCGTGCCGTGGATCAGATCCTGCGTCAGATCCATCTGACGCCCGGCGACATATCGTATCTGAAGCAGAAGGGCGTGCTCTATATCACGCTCACCTCCGCATCGAAGCTCGATGACGACACCGTGGAAAAGGTGCGTCAAAAGGCGCAGGAGATGCTCGACACCGCCGGCGGCAAAATGTCGTTCTGGGTGCGCGAGGACCCCGAGCTCATCGGCGGACTGCGGCTTCGTATCGGCGACACCATTTACGACTACACCATTTCCAACAAGCTCTACCGTCTCGGCAAGGCGCTCAACGACCGCCCGCTCACCGAAACGGACGCCGAGTCCATCCGCGCGGGCATGCTCGATGCGGTGCACGGCATGAAGCTCGGCATCGACGTCTTCCAGGTCGGCCGCGTGCTCACCGTGTCGGACGGCATCTGCTGGCTCGACGGTGTGGCCGACATCATGTACGGCGAGCTCGTCGAGTTCACGAACGGCGAGCGCGGCATGGTCATGGACATCCAGTCCGACAAGGTCGGCTGCATCATCTTCGGCCGCTACGACCATGTCGAAAGCTACAGCCGCGTGCGCCGTCTCAACAAGATGGCGAGCGTGCCTGTGGGCGAGGCGCTCATCGGCCGTGTGGTCGACGCCCTCGGCAAGCCCATCGACGGCAAGGGCCGCATCTGGAGCACCGAGAGTCGTCCCATCGAATATCAGGCTCCCGCGATCCCCGACCGTCAGTCGGTATCCGTACCGCTGCACACCGGCATCACGGCCATCGATGCGCTCGTGCCCATCGGCCGCGGCCAGCGTGAGCTCATCATCGGCGACCGCCAGACCGGCAAGTCCGCCATCGTGGAAGACACCATTCTCGCCCAGAAGGGGCAGAACGTCATCTGCATTTACGTCGCCATCGGCCAGAAGCGCTCCACCGTTGCGCAGATGGCAGCCCATCTCGAGGCGCTCGGCGCGATGGAGTACACGACCATCGTGTCCGCCACGGCGTCCGACTCCGCATCGCTCCAGTACATCGCGCCGTTCTCCGGCGCTGCCATGAGCGAGTATTTCATGTACAACGGCAAGGATGTCCTCATCATCTACGATGACCTCTCCAAGCACGCCGTGGCGTACCGTGAGATCTCGCTGCTGCTGCACCGTCCGTCCGGACGCGAGGCGTACCCCGGCGATATCTTCTATCTGCACTCCCGTCTTCTCGAGCGCGCCGCGCGGCTCAATGCCGAGGCGGGCGGCGGCAGTGTTACCGCGCTGCCCATCATCGAGACGCAGGCGGGCGACATTTCCGCTTACATCCCGACAAACGTCATTTCCATCACCGACGGTCAGATCTTCCTCGAGGCCGACCTCTTCAACGAAGGCCAGCGCCCCGCCGTCAACGTCGGTCTTTCCGTGTCGCGTGTCGGCGGCTCGGCGCAGACGAAGCTCATGAAGCAGGTCGCCTCGTCGCTCCGCACGGGTCTCGCGCAGTACCGCGAGCTCGCATCGTTCACGCAGTTCGGCTCCGATCTCGACGAGAGCACGCGCAAGACGCTCGCCGCCGGTGCCAAGATGATGGCGGCGCTGCGGCAGGACCGCTACTCCCCCATCCCCGACTGGCAGCAGGCACTGCTCATCTACGCCGTGGCCAACGGCTACGCCGAAAAGGCGGACAACGACGCCATGGAAGAGTTCTCTTCGCGCCTCTTTGCATGGTTCCCGATGCATGAGAGCGGCCTCACCGAAACGCTCAAGACCGGCAGCAAGCTCACGGAGGAGACGAAGAGTGCGCTCAACGCAGCTCTGGCTTCCTTTGCGGAGGCATACTGATGGCCGGGCTGCAGCAGCTGCGCAAGCGGCTGAAAACCATTCGCGCCACCGGTCAGCTCGCCGAAGCCATGCGCACCGCCTCCACCGTGAAATATTCCCGCGTGAGCAAGGTGCGTGAGGAGTTTCTCCCCTACGCCGAGGGCGGCGCCGACATGCTCTCGCTGCTCGGCCGCTTCGGCATCCGCCGCGAGGCGGAGCGTGTCTCCGAGCGCAATTGTCTTGTGCTTTTCGGCAGCAACCGCGGTCTGTGCGGCGGATTCAATGCGGAGCTTTTCCGCTTTTTCGATGCCGCTCTTGCCAAGGAGACGGAGACGCCGCTCATCATCGCCTGCAGCCGCAAGGCTTCAAGCTACTGCCGCGAGCACGGTCTCGCGTTTGAGGAGTACATTCTCTCCGATGTGCCGACTTATGAAGAGACGCGCGCGCTCTGCGACCGCATGCGGGAGCTTTTCGTAAACGGCGAGGTCAACACCGTGCGGCTCGTCTATCAGGCCTATCGGAACATGCTCACGCAGGTGCCGACCGACCGGCAGATCCTGCCCGACGCGGACACGCACGAGAGCGTGGATCCGGACGGCATTCTGTATCTTCCGAGCAGTGCCGCCATCGGAGCGCAGCTGGCTCTCATCTGCCTCAACAACGAGGTATTCGCCGTGGCGCTCGACAACGCCTCCGGCGCACAGGCGGCCACGCTCATGGCCATGCGCTCCGCCTGCGACAGTGCGGCGGAGACCGCCGCAAAACTCGAAACCACCATCAATCGCCGGAGACAGGCGGATGTGACCGCCAGTGTCATCGAAATTGCCTCCGGCAATCTTCAGCAAGGAGAATAATCTATGTCCGCCGGAAATATTGGTACTATATCACGCATCAGCGGGCCCGTCGTCGACGTGCAGTTTCCGGAGCACAGCGATGTTCCGGACATTTTCCACGCCGTTGAAGTACGTATCAACGACAGCGTCTATGTGCTGGAATGCCTGCAGCAGCTCGGAAAGGGCGCGGTGCGGTGCATCTCCATGCGCCCGACCGACGGTATGTCCCGCGGCATGGAAGCCGTGGACACCGGCGCGCCGATCTCCGTTCCCGCCAGCGAGGGAATGCTCGGCCGCATGATCAACGTCACCGGCGATCCCATCGACCGCGCCGGCCCCATCCCCGCCGCGGAGCGCTGGCCCATCCATCACCGCGCCCCCGATTTCACCGAGATCGTCCCCGCCGGGGAGATCCTCGAGACCGGCATCAAGGTCATCGACCTTATGACGCCGTACGCCAAGGGCGGCAAGATCGGTCTGTTCGGCGGCGCAGGCGTCGGCAAGACCGTGCTTATCGAGGAGCTCATCCGCAACATTGCCTTCGAGCACAACGGCTACTCCGTGTTCGCCGGCGTCGGCGAGCGCTCCCGCGAGGGCAACGACCTCTGGAACGAAATGAAGGAGTCCGGCGTTATCGACAAGACCGCGCTCGTGTTCGGTCAGATGAACGAAACGGCCGGTGCGCGTCTGCGCGTGCCTCTTGCGGGACTCACGATCGCGGAGTACTTCCGCGAGCAGTCGCACAAGGACGTCCTTCTCTTCATCGACAACGTCTTCCGCTTCACGCAGGCCGGCAGCGAGGTTTCCGCTCTGCTCGGCCGTATGCCCTCCGCCGTCGGCTATCAGCCGACACTCGCGTCCGAAATGGGCATGCTGCAGGAGCGCATCGTTTCCACGAAAAACGGCTCCATCACCTCGGTGCAGGCCATTTACGTCCCCGCCGACGACCTGACCGACCCCGCCCCCGCGACCGCATTCTCGCACCTGGACGCCACGACCGTCCTCTCGCGCAGCATCGTGGAGCTCGGCATTTACCCCGCCGTGGCACCGCTCGAGTCCTCCTCGCGCATGCTCACGCCGGAGATCGTCGGCAAGCGCCATTACCAGACCGCCAAGGAAGTGCAGCGCATTCTGCAGCGCTACAACGAGCTGCAGGACATCATCGCCATTCTCGGTATGGATGAGCTGTCCGAAGAGGACCGCCGCACCGTGCGCCGCGCGCGCCGCGTGCAGCGCTTCATGTCGCAGCCGTTCCATGTAGCCGAGAGCTTCACCGGTCTGCAGGGCAAATTCGTCCGCATCGAGGACACCATCAAGGGCTTCGAAGCCATCCTCGGCGGCGATTGCGATGACCTGCCCGAGCAGAGCTTCCTCATGGCCGGAACGATCGACGATGTGTACGCCAAGAGCCGCTGACGGCAAGAGGTGACCGAGATGGCAACGAACTCCGAAGCGCCGCTGACGCTCATCCTTCTCACGCCGCACGGCGAGGCCGCGAACCTTACGTGCGACAGCGTGCATCTCACGCTTGCCGATGACGAAAACGGCCATGGCGGCGGGCTCGTCGGCTTCCGCCGCGGGCATGTGCCCACCGTAGCCGCCCTCGGCGACGGCCCCGCAGAGGCAAAGCTCCGCGGCAAGACCGTCTTTCGCGCCCGCATCCGGGGCGGCTTCGCCGGCATCCGCGACAACACGATCAAAGTCATCACCGACACCGTGACCGGCATCGAAACCGAATAATAAAGAGAGGCAGTGCTTTCCGGCATTGCCTCTCGTTTTTTATTCACTGTGAAATTATTCTTCCGGCTCCTGCGGTTCGTCCCACGGGGCGGGATCTTCCGCAGCTTCCGGCTCGTCCCACGGGGCCGGATCTTCCGGGGTTTC
>CAZKGZ010000038.1:8235-10091 GCA_964552365.1 uncultured Oscillospiraceae bacterium
CGGCTCGCACTCTTCCGACTCCTTCCGCTCCACGTATTCCTTTTCGCGGCGGTGGCAGGTGAAGAGGAGGATCTGACGAGTTTGGGATATGGCTTCGAGGGTGTCGATGGCGGCGGCCATGCGCTCGTCATCGAAGTTTATGAGCGCGTCGTCGAGGACGATGGGGCAGGGATCTTCGCCCGCCAGAAGCTTCTCGCACAGGGCGAGGCGCAGGGCGAGGTAGATCTGGTCGACGGTGCCGCGGCTCAAATACGCGCTCTCGTGCGCGACGGTGTCGCCCTCGGCGCGGACATTCACATTCAGCATGCGGTCGAGCGTGAGCTCGGTGTACGCGCCGTGCGTGAGCTGCGAGAGGATCTCCGCCGCCGCGCGGGCGAGGGCCGGGGATGTTTCCGCCTGCATCTCCTCGTCGGCGATCTTCATCTCCTCGAGCGCCGTGTTGAGGCTCTCGAGCTCGGCTTCCAGACGGGTGTGCTCCGCTTCGAGCTCCCGGAGGCGGCATTCCTCCGCCATCGGGTCGCCGAGTGCTTCGAGCCGTCCGCGCAGACGCGCCGCTTCCTCGCGAAGCTGCCGCTCCTCGGCGCTCTCCCCCGCTCCGGCGGCTGTGCCGGTGTCGGTCGGAGTGCCGCGCAGGGCAAGCTCTTTTTCCGAGAGGGTGCGCAGCGTCTCGCGCGATCTCTCGCAGGAGGCGTCGAGCTCCGCCGCTTCGTTCCAGCGCTTGCGGTAGTTTTCGAAGAGGGTGGGGATATCGGCGGCGCTCTCCGCGCCGTAGCGGTGCAGGATCTTTTCGGAGAGCTTGGCCGCCATTTTGCGGTCGCGCTTTATGAAGCAGCGCGCCACGGCAAAGGCGATGGCCGCGAGCAGGCACATGACCGCGCCCGCCCAGCAGAGCTTCTGGAAGCGCATGCCGGCATACGCGAGTCCGGCGGCGAGCACGAGAAAGAGGATCCACAGCCACGCGCCGGGCACGGAGGCTTTCGCCGTTTTGCCCGCGCGCTCGCACCGCTCGGTGTCGGTGCGCACGCGCTCGGCGACAGAGTCCGGCTCCGCGCCGCGAAAGGCGCTCTGCCGCAGCTCCTCGCGGATGGACGCTGCGTTTTTCTCGCATCGTGCGGCATAGAGCCGCTCGGCTTCCGCTTCCGCAGTGCAGTCGGCGAGCTCTTCTTCGATGCGCTCGCGCTCGGCTGTATCCTCCTCGGGAGGCGTTTCCGGCGCGGCGGTGCGCTCTGCCTGCAGGGCCTGCACGCGCTCCTCGGTCTCGGCGAGCTTCTGCGCGACGCTGTCCATCGCATCGAGGCGCGCCCTTGTGTCCGAGATCTGTGCTTCCAGCTCCGGCAGGCGTCCCGCGCCGTGATAGCGGCACTTGCGCTGCAGGGCGCGCAGGCGCTCCGAGGCCTCCGTAAACGAGCTGCTCTCCTCCCCCGCTGTGACGAGGGAGGCGATTTTTTTCTCCAGTTCCGCCGTGTGGCGCACGCCGAGCGAGCCCGCGCCGATGAACGCCGTGCGCTCGAATACGGGGAGTGTCGCGCCCGTGAGCGTCTCGCCGGCATTCTCCGCGGTGATGCCGGAGACCGGCTGGCTCGTGCCGGTGTATACGGCGGAAAACTCGCGCATCGGGGCGTTGGGCGTGCGGGTCGTGCGCGTGAGCGTGATGTCCTTCCCCTCGTGGGTGAGCTCCATCGTGCCCTCCATCGGGGCGCCGCTCCACGGCGCATACAGCACCTTGTCCGGCTTCACCCCCGCGCGGGCGCGCTGCGCGGTGTCCACGCCGTAGAGCATGGCGCGCAGGAAGGCGCACCAGGTCGATTTGCCGTATTCGTTCGGTGCTTCGATGATATTGAGTCCCGGCTGCAGCT
>CAZKGZ010000039.1:0-9586 GCA_964552365.1 uncultured Oscillospiraceae bacterium
GGGTTATTGTGCCCAAGTAGAGGTGGAGGGGGATGTCGGTCAGGGCGGCGGTTAGGGATTCGGGGGTGAATTTTTTGCCGTGAAGGGCTTCTCGGAGGGGCTGCGGAGGTGTTACGGAGAGGAAGTCGCCGCGGAAGTCTATATCCGTTATTCTGCCGTTCTCCACATTGGCGAATACCTCGAGCGTACCGCCCGGCCACCGGCGGCGGGCGTGAAAGTCGAATGCGGGAGAGCGGCCGTAGTTCCACTCCCATGTGCCGTACTTTTCCGTTGCGAGCGTTCTTACTTCCTCGAGTTCATCCTCGGTCAGGGCGGCGGGCGTAAGATGCTCTGCCAGCGCCGACTTGAGATAACCTATAAATTCCGGCATCGTCATGTCGTTTTTCAGAAAGGAGCGGATATTTCCGACGCGGCTTTGCACGGACTTGGAGCTTTTCGATGTGAACTTTTCGGGATCCGGCCGCAGAGCGGAGCGGATAACTTCCCCGTCGGAATCGAAGAGCAGCGTGCCGTGGTGCAGCAGGCGGCTGCCCAAAAGGCGTTGGGCGCTTCCCGAGACTTTCTTTCCGCTCACGAGAATGTCGTTCCGGCCGGATGCTTCGGCGTCCAGTCCGAGACCGCGCAGAGCGTTTGCGACCGGAGTCGTAAAGCGTTCCATGGTGAGCGTCTCGAGATCTCCGGCATCGGTGATGAACGAAAAGTTCAGATTTCCCAAATCATGGTAAACGGCTCCCCCGCCGGTGGAGCGGCGGACGACCCGTATGTTTTGGGCTTGCACATAGTCCGGGTCGATCTCCTCGAGCGTATTCTGGTTGAGTCCCACGACCACGGTATTCTCATTCTGCCAGAGAATGAGCCAGTCGCCTTCGGTGCGGGTGCGCAGCACATATTCTTCAAATGCGAGATTGTAGGCCGGGTCATGGGAGAGCGTTTCCAGATAGAACATAGTTTACCGCCTTATTCAATGTCCCGCCAGGCGTTCGGCCCGGCGGGACAAATATTTCTGCCTGCTCAGTTTTTGGTGTGAATAGCGCGTTTTTCGGCCTGAAGTGCCGCTTCGCGCATTGTTTCGGTCACGGTGGGATGCGAATGGATCGTGTGGATGATCTCATCGAGCGTGAGCTCGCTCCCGATGGCGAGTGCGCCTTCGCAGATGAGGTCGGTCGCGCGCGGCCCGATGATGTGCATGCCGAGGATCTCGCCGTACTCCTTGCCGGCGATGATCTTCACGAGACCTTCGCCGCCGTTGAGGATCAGGGCTTTGCCGTTGGCGCTCATGGGGAACTTGCCGACCTTGTACTCGATGCCGAGCTCTTTGCACTTCTCCTCCGTGAGGCCGACGGACGCGGCTTCGGGTTCGATATACACGCAGGTCGGATTTGTGCGCTCATCGTAGTGCGATTCGATGCCGAGGATGTTCTCCGCCGCGACTTCACCCATGGCGGAAGCCGTGTGAGCGAGCTGCGCGTGTCCGAGTACGCAGTCACCGATGGCATAGACGCCGGGGACATTGGTCTCCATTTTGTCGTTGACGATGATGCGGCCGCGGTCATTTTTGATGCCGCCGGCATCAAGATCCAGCGAAGCGGTGTTGGCCCGCCGTCCGACGGCGACCAGAGCCTTTTCCGCCTCAAAGCGGAGTTCCTCGCCGGCTTTATTTTTGCACACGACGGCGACGCCTGCCGGCGACTCCTTCACGCACTGCACGGGGCATTCGAGATAGAAGTCCATACCCATGTTCTGCATATGCTTCACGCCGATTTTCGTGAGGTCTCCGTCCAACATGGGGAGCACATGATCCATCGCTTCAACGACGGTGATCTTCGTGCCGAACATGGCGTAGGCACAGGCGAGTTCCAGCCCGATGACGCCGCCGCCGATGACTACCATGCTCTTGGGGAGCGTTCCGAGCGAAAGTGCTCCGGTGGAGTCGATGCAGTTGGGATTCTCTTTCAGGCCGGGGATGGGCGGCTGACTGTTGACGGATCCGGTCGCGACGATGATGGCGTCGGCGGTCATTTCCTCCGTCTTGCCGTCGGCCGTCTTGACGGACAGGCGTTTTTCTCCGATAAACGAAGCGATGCCGTCAATCTTCTTGACCTTGTTCATTTTGAGGAGCGCCGCAACGCCGCCGGTGAGCTGACGGCTCACCGCATTTTTGTGGGCGATGACCTGCGGGAAGTTGATGCGCAGACCGTCCGCATCTACGCCGATATCCTTGCCGCGGGTCTTGACCTCTTCGGCGAGCTCTGCGCTGTGGAGCAGGCACTTGGTGGGAATGCAGCCGATGTTGAGGCATGTTCCGCCGAGATGCTCTTTTTCAATCAGGGTGACTTTGGCTCCGAGCTGTGCGGCGCGGATCGCCGCGACATATCCGCCGGGGCCGCCGCCGATGACGATGATGCTCGTATCGGCAGCATTTTTTGCCGGTTCCGCGGGTGCTGCCGGAGCAAACGGAACGGCCGCTGCGCCGGGGACCGATTCTCCGGCTTTGCCGATCCAAGCGAGCGTTCCCTTTACGGGAACATCTTCGCCCTCCGGCGCCGTGATGGCAAGGACAACGCCTTCGGCCTCGCTCACGAGGTCGTTGGTCAGCTTATCGGTGGTGATCTCGGCGACCTTCTCGCCGACGCTGACGCTGTCGCCGACCGCCTTGAACCATTTGGAAACGGTGCCTTCCTCCATGGTCAGCCCGAGCTGGGGCATTTTCAATTCATACGCCATGCTCTCCGCCTCCTTACAGCAGAATGTTGATGGGCGTCTGCAGCAGATCGCGCAGATCCATGGCAAAGCGCGCCGCGACCGCGCCGTCGATCAGGCGATGATCGAATGTCAGGCACAGACGCATGACTTTGTGCTTGGAAATGTTGCCCTCGTCGTCCATCTGAAGCTCGTCCTGCGCTGCGCACACACCGAGTATGGCGGCGTTGGGCTGGTTGATGATAGGTGTGAAGCTCTCAACGCCAAACATTCCGAGATTGCTCACCGAGAAGGTGGAGCCTTTATATTCATCGGCGGTAAGGCCGTTGCTCTTGGCGCGGGAGGCGAGATCCTTGGCGGCGGCGGAGAGGGCGTCCAGTCCGAGACGATCCGCATCGCGGATGACCGGAACGATGAGCCCGGCATCGAGCGCCACGGCCATGCCGAGGTTTACATGGGCACGGCAGATCACCTGCCCGTTGTCCCAGCTCACCAGCATCTCGGGATGCGCGGCAAGCGTTTTTGCCGTCGCCTTGAGGACAAGGTCGTTGACGGAGTACTTCTTTCCGGTCTTCTCCAGAAGCGCTTTGCGGAAGGCCATGAGTTCGGTGACATCGACCTTTGTCGTCTGCGTGACGGGCGGGATCTCCGTATGGGAGGCGAGCATTCTCTCGGCGACTACCTTGCGCATGCCGCTGAGTTTCTCAACGGTGTCGCCTTCGCAGAGAGCCGGCGCGGCAGCCTTCTTTGCGCACTTTGCCGCGGGGGCTGCGGCTGCTGCGGGAGCTTGCGCCGGAACATTCTTTTTGGTTTCATAGGCCGCGAGAATGTCCGCCTGAACGATGCGACCGGAGCTGCCCGTGCCGGTGAGGGCCGCATAGTCCACGCCGAGCTTCGCTGCGGTCTTGCGCGCAAGCGGGGAAATGCGCACTCGCGCGCCTTCCTTGCGCGGAGCCGCCGGAGCGGCTGCACTTGCCGCAGGTGCCGTTTCGACCGGAGCGGCGGTCTTCGGCGCATCGGTGCCGACGCTCTCGCCAGGCCGGCCGATATAGCCGAGCAGGCCCTTTACGGGAATGTCTTCCCCTTCCTGCGCAACGATTTTCAGCAGTACGCCGTCGTGCTCGCTTGTAATCTCGTTGGAGAGCTTGTCGGTGGTGATCTCCAGGATCACATCACCGATTTTCACTTCGTCGCCCTCGTGCTTTACCCAGCGGGTGACCGTGCCTTCTTCCATGGTAAGTCCCAGTTGGGGCATCAATACTTCGTAAGCCATGATCTCCGCTCCTTATCTGTTCAGCATTTTATGCGCTGCAGCGGCAATATCTGCAGGATGGGGGAAGTTTTGGTCCTCCAATACAGGGCTGAAAGGAGAACAAATGTTAAGCCCGCAGATACGCTGCACGGGGGAATCGAGTTCGTCGAAAAGTTCTTCGGCGATCTGCGCGGAGATCTCGCCGGCGTAGCTGCCGCGCTTGACTTCTTCGGACACGACCATAACATTGTGGGTCTTGGAGACCGTTTTTACGATGGAGTCCCAGTCGAGCGGCACCAGTGTGCGCAGATCCAGCACTTCCGCATCAATTCCCTCTTTGGCGAGAGTCCCGGCGGCTTCCAGCGCGAAGTTCACCTCGCGGCT
Source organism: uncultured Oscillospiraceae bacterium (assembly GCA_964552365.1). Classification (GTDB taxonomy): domain Bacteria; phylum Bacillota; class Clostridia; order Oscillospirales; family Oscillospiraceae; genus Apopatocola. The sequence continues at coordinate 4,337 of CAZKGZ010000039.1, forward strand.
CCACGTGATAATGCTCAGGTCTTTTCCTTCGCGCTTCACCTTGGCCTGTCCCAGAGGGATGGTGTATTCCTCTTCCGGAATCTCTTCCTTTTTCGCATAGAGCAGCTTGTGCTCCAGGAACACGACCGGGTCATCGTCGCGGATGGCCGTTTTCAGGAGGCCCTTGGCGTCCTCGGCGGAGCAGGGAGCAACGACTTTCAGGCCGGGGAAATGGCAGAAGAGATTTTCCAAGGACTGGGAATGCTGTCCGGCGTTTCTGCGGCCGGAGCCCATCGGCGCACGAAGTACCATGGGGACCTTGCACTGACCGCCGGTCATATAGCGGATCTTCGCTGCCTGATTGAAGAGAGGATCGGCGCATTCCGTCGCGAAGTCATCGTACATGAGCTCCACAACTGGCCGCAGTCCGCGCATGGCGGCGCCGACGGCCATGCCCACGAAGCCCTCTTCGGAAATTGGGGTATCGATCACGCGGTTGGGTCCGAATTCATCCAGAAACCCTTTGGTGATGGCGAACACGTTTCCCATGACCGCCATGTCTTCCCCCATGATAAAGACCTTCTCGTCGCGGAGCATCTCCTCGTGGAGCGCCTCGCCGATGGCCTTGCTGACGGTAATTTTTTTCATCTTGCCACACACCTTTCGTTATCGGACACATACATATCCTGCAGAACCGTTGAGGGGTCGGGATACTCGGACTCATCGGCAAAACGCACCGCTTCCGTCATCTCGTCATCCACGCTCCTCTTTACGGCATCCAGCTCTTCCTGCGAAGCGCCGAGGGCGAGGAGCCGCTTTGCCAGCTTCTCGATCCCGTCGTTGGCGAGAGCCTCTTCCATATAGCTCGCGGGACGGTAGACCGCCGGGTCGCCGCAGTAGTGGCCCTGATAGCGGTACACTTTTGCTTCCACAAGATAGGGGCCCTTGCCGGAACGGGCGTGGGCGACGGCCGTGAGCATGGCTTCATACACGGCAGTGACATCGGTGCCGTCCACGACGGCATAGGGCACGCCGTAAGCCGCCGCGCGGCTGGCAAGGTCGGGCGTGTTGGTCACGCGGTGGATCTCCGTGGATACGCCGTAGCAGTTGTTCTCAATGAACCACACGAGCGGGAGCTTCCACGCCGCAGCCATATTCAGCGCTTCGTGGAATGAGCCTTCGTTCGTGGCACCGTCGCCGAAGCAGCCGACCGTCACGGAATCGTCACCCATGATCTTCGAGGCCAGGGCGCTGCCTGCGGAGATAGGCTGACCGGCGCCGACAATGCCGTTGGCACCGAGGTGGTTCATTTTCTCCATATCGGCGATGTGCATGGAGCCGCCCTTGCCTTTGCAGTAGCCGGTCTTCTTGCCGAAGAGTTCGGCCATGGCCAGCTTCGGATCGGCGCCGCGGGCGATGGCGTGGCCGTGGCCGCGGTGCGTGGAGGTGAAATAATCCTTCGCTTCGATCGCGGCAAAGGCGCCCGCTTCAGCGGCTTCCTGCCCGATACTCAGATGTATGTTGCCAGCGAGCATGCCCTTGGTAAAGCAATCCGCCGCCTTTTCTTCAAACGTGCGGATGCGCACCATGGTGCGGTAAAAGCTCATCAGCTGTTCTTTGGTATATTTTTCTTCCAAGTTTGTCATCCCTTTCGTTTTTGCTTACTGCTGCCGCGGGGCAAAGAGAGGCACTTCCAGTTCCTCATCGAATTTCCGCCCCATTACCAGACCTTCGACTTCGGCAAGGATCACATCCACCGTCATGAGGACCTTTGTTCCCTCCACGAGATGGCCGCCGTGGGCGTTGCCGTAACGGTCGCTCAGGCTCATGTGTACATGCAGGTTCGTATTGCCTTCATCATCGTGGCAGATAATGCCGGTCGCGCCGGTCAGTTCGATGGGGCCTGTGAGGTGCAGGACCTCGCCGTAACCGTAGCCTGCTTTCTTTTCGGGCAGCTCCACGACATTGCAGTAGTGCACGCCGTCAAGGCTCCCGATGGCGCTGAGGATCACGCCGTTGTTGATATTATTGCGCTTGCAGGCTTCCTCCAGTCCTTTCAGAACGTCCGTTCCCGGACGAAGGCGCAGGGCCAGCACCCGGTCGAGTTTGCCGAGAGCCGTTTCCATTTGGATCTCCAATATATTCACCGCTTTCGCTTTTTTTATTTATAGTTCAATACTCTGCCGGGGCTCCGTAAGAGCTGTCGCCGTGCCGATTCCGTTCCAATGCAGCAGATCCCGCTGCAGGGTGTCTCGTATGTGCGCCGTATCGTCTTCGGTGAAGGGCACATGGTATACGCAGTAGTTTTCGGAGGAAAGATGTCCGTGAAAAAGGCGCCGATCGCTCAGTGCGCGGAAGAAGAGAGGATTCAGGAAAACCGCCGTGAGCTTTTCTCCCGCAAGCGCGGGAAATGTTTCGTGTACGTAATCCGCATCTCCGGTGAAGAGGAGCTTTTTCTCCCCGACAGTCAGGAGAAAGCAGAGATGTTCGACATCGGCGTATTTTTGGTCGAGATGCGCCGTCGGGAGGATGCGCAGCGAGGCGTTTTCCTCTCCGAATCGGTACAGGATCGAACCGGATCCCGACACTGCGAGCAGCGTCGGGACCTTGCGATCCGCGAGGAAATGCACAAGCGCATCGTCGGCCGCGTCCGGGGGAAGGACAAGACCGCGGATCTTGCGCCGGGAGAGGAACCGGCGGAGCGCCTCGGGGGAGTAGTGATCGGCATGCCGGTGCGAGAAGAGCAGATAGTCCGTATTTTCAAAGGGTGGTGCGCCGGAGCACATAGCGTCAAGACAGCCAGTGGGCAGCGGGCTGAACGGGGCAGTATCACCGTCGAACAGGGCATCGAGCAGCAATACATGCCTTCCCCATGCTATGCGGAGGCCGGCATTGGCAAGCAGCGTCACCGTGACCGGACGATCTGCGGCGTCCACGGCTTTATCCCTCCTGCCCAACCTTTACGCCCATCTTGTCCTCGTAGTACTTGACCATGGCGATCTGGTCTTCGTTAATGTGGCCGTTGTCGTTCATCCAGTCCATCACCATGAGAATCACATCGGTCATGGGGAGATCGATGCCGAGCGTGTGCGCATAGTGCTTGGCGTTGAGGATGTCCTTGCGGTGGACGGCCACGCGGGCACCGGGCTCGTAGTCGCGGTGGATCAGCTTCGGCACTTTATTCTCGTAGATGGGGCCGCCGACGAAGCCGCCGCGGGTCGCTTCGAATGTGGTCTGCAGGTCGATGCCGGCTTTGGCGGCGAAGGCATAGGCTTCGGCAATGACGAGCATATCGGCACCGGCGATGATGTTGTTTGCAAGCTTTGTGACGCTGCCGCTGCCCGAACTGCCGGTATAGACCGGAGTGCCCATGCAGGCGAGATAGGGCTCCACAGCATCGAAGGCTTCGCGGTCACCGCCGGTCATGATGGCCAGCGTGCCGTCGATGGCTTTTGGGTTGCCGCCGCTCACCGGGGAATCCAGGAAGTACATACCGGCCTTTTTCGCCTCTTCATACAGCTCCGCGACGATCTCCGGAGCCGTGGAGCTCAGGTCGATGATCGTGCTGCCGGGTTTGGCGAACCTGATCGCTCTCTCAACGCTGTCGCGGATGATGGCATGCGTAGGCAGGATCTGCATGATGACGGTGCACTGCCGGTAGATCTCGTCCTGATCGCTGACGGGAGTTCCTCCCGCGGCGGCAAAGCGCTCGAGCGGCGCGGGCATCACATCATAGCCCAGCACCTCGCAGCCGGATTTTTTCACTACATTTTCCGCCATGGGCAGTCCCATGACGCCCAGCCCAAGAAAGCCGATTTTCATAGCGTTGCTCCTTCTCATAAAACATATACCCATAGAAGCGGTACGCCGTGCGCCCGCTTTTTCTGATTTAAAAATAACAACGCAGGGCGGTCTTGTAAAATACCGATGTTTTATCCGACGATAAACAGCACTTATGATTTTCACTTGCTTTACGACAGAAATCATGTATAATCTATTCTATATAAACGCAGCAAAGCCGAACGGGACGGTGAAAGTTATGGCAGAAGGATTTTCCATCTCGAATTTACGATATCTTCAGTATCTCGATGCAGTCTATCGGCACAAGAATCTGACGAAGGCCAGTGAGGAGCTGTATGTTTCGCAGCCGGCCATTTCCGCCGCCATCACGGCGATGGAGACGAAGCTCGGCTATAAGCTTCTTGTTCGGGGAGCCAAGGGCGTTACCTTCACGCTGGAAGGCGAGCAGCTCATCCCGTATATCCAGAATGTTCTGGAAGGCATCCGGGAAACGGAAGCTGCAGCGGCAGAGCTTTCCTCTTCCGGAAACAGCTTCCTTCGGCTGGGCATTTCCCCGACGCTCGGCATTCGAATGCTGATGCACAAGGTGTACAGTGATTTTCTTCCTTCGCGCCCGAATGCGGAGATCTTCCTCTACGAGGGAAGCATGGGCAAGCAGATCATCGGTGTAAAGGAAGGCGCCATCGACATGTCCTTCAACGCTCTCCCGTCTCGCTCGGATCCGGAGTTGAAGATCGTACCCATATCCTTTGCGAGGATCAATGCCATCATGCGTCTGGACCATCCTCTCGCGGAGCGAAATTCTGTTTCCGTGACCGATTTGGGCGGAGACGATATCGTTTTGCTGGACGAAAAGTCCGCCACGCGGCAGATCGTTCTCGACTGCTTCCGAAAAAACGGTGTGATACCGAAAATCGTCTCCTCGCACGAGCAGGTGCTCGGTCTGCTCGAGATGGTGAAATATCGAAACTGCATCGGATTCATCAACGCCGATCCCGGAGAGGATGTATACAGTGACCTCGTCGTGATGCCGCTCCAGGAGAAAATCGGTTTCTCCGTCGGATTTATCTATTCCGCAAAAAGCTCTCTTCCCAAAATCGGAAAAGAGCTCATTTCCTTTGCCAAAGAAATGTACCCCGCCGGAGAAACCGGCGAAAATTGATAATATAGACAGCGCAAAGGCTGCCTCCAACGGTTTGAACAAGATCGTCGGAGGCAGCCTTCTTTTTATGCTTAGGCAACGCCGCATAATATGGTCATAGGGTGACGAAAAGGCAAAAAGAAAACATCCGGCCTTCAAAGTAGTCGGATGTTTCCCAAATTTCCTTGCAAAGGCGCACTGACTTAAGCTGCCGGGCAGGGCCTGTCAGCCAATATCAGATTTGCCAATGCGAATACCATATTCAGTTTTGCAGCTTGCTTTGGCAAGCCTCGGTATCGCGTTTTTCGGAACCGAAGCTGCAGCTTCAC
>CAZKGZ010000040.1:0-7337 GCA_964552365.1 uncultured Oscillospiraceae bacterium
ACATTATAGTAAGGAACGTTGCCGTCGTTCTTCACCGTAACGGTATAGGTGATGACCTCGCCGAGCTTCACATTCTCGGTCTTGTCGGAGGTCTTGGTGACGGTGAGCGCGGCGTTCACATCCGCGGTCTCGTCGGTGACCTCGGCGGAGCCTTCCGGCGTCTTCGGTGCGGCGGGGGCCTTCGGATCGGCCACGGCGTCGGCCTTCGCGGTGACGGTGTTCACGATCTCGCCCGCGAGGATGTCGCTGCTCTTGGCGGTGTAGGAGGTGGTGAAGGTCTTCGTCTCGCCGACCTTGAGCTCATCGATGCTGTCGCTGAGGCCTGTGAGCGGGTCGGAAACCTTGACATTGTAGTAGGGAACGTTGCCGTCGTTCTTCACCGTGATGGTGTAGGTGACGGTCTCGCCGAGCGCCACATCGGCGGTCTTATCGGAGACCTTCGTGACAGTCAGCGTGACATCCACATCGGCGGTCTCGTCGGTGATCTCGTCCGTGCCCTCGGGGGTCTTCGGCGTGGACGGGTCGTCCGGGTCGGGGATGCTGTCGCCCTTGGCGGTGACGGCGTTCACGATCTTTCCGGCGAGGACATCGTCGCTCTTGACGGTGTAGGTGGTGGTGAAGGTCTTCGTTTCGCCCACGGCGAGGACTTCGATGACCTCGTCGAGGCCGGTGAGCGCGTCAACGACCTGCACATTGGTGTACGGCACGTTGCCTTCGTTCTTCACCGTGATGGTGTAGGTGATGGTCTCGCCGAGCTTCACTTCGCCGGTCTTGTCGGACTTCTTTGTGACGGACAGCGCGGTGTTCAGCGCCGCCGTGGAGTCGGTCGCGGGGGTGATGTGCTTGCTGACCGGCTCATCGTCGGTGACAGCGGTCACGGAGTTCACGACCTTGCCGGCCTTGATATCGTCGCTCGTCACGGTGTACTGCGCGTTCACGGTGACGGACGCGCCGGGCTTCAGGGAGGCGATCGCCGCCGTATTGCCCGAGGCCGTGTAGCCGCTGCCCGCCGTGATCTGTGCCGCGGCGATGGTGTCGGTGAGGACAATATTATTGAGCGTCTGGTTGCCGGTGTTCGTAACGGCGATGGTGTAGGTGATGGTCTCGCCGAGCGCGTAGCGCTTGGAGGAATCCGTGCTCTGCTTGACGATCGTCAGATCCTTATCGGTGCCGACGGTCTGGTCGGTGACGGAGGCTTCCTCGGTGAGCTTCTCGGTCTTCTTCGTGACGGTTTGGCCGTCCTCGTACGCCTTGTAGCTCACGGGAGCCACGACGGCGACGACGGTGTTCGTCACGGAGCCGTTCTGGATGTCCTCCTCGGTGACGGTGTGGGTGCCGAACGTGTCGGTGTAGGTCTCGCCGACGGCGAGCTCCCTGCCGGACACCTTCACACCGGTCAGCGCATCGGTGAGGCTGACTTCATAGGGGATGTTGCCGGTGTTCGTGACCGAGACGGTGTAGCTCACGACATCGTCGAGCTTGAGCTTCTCGCCGTTCGTATCGGAGGTCTTGACGAGCTCGAGGGATACGATGGGCGCGTTGATATCATGGCTGTCCGCGCTGACGGTCTTCGTGGTGTCGCCCCAGGAAACGGTGGCGGTGTTGCCGACCGTACCGGCGAGGATATCGTCGGAGGTGACGGTGTGCTCCGCGCTCACGGCGACGGTCGCGCCGGAGGCCACGGAGGCGATGACGGCGGTGTGTCCGTCATCGGAAACGGTGTAGCCCGTGCCCGCCGTGATGACGGCGGAGGCGTCCGTTACGGTGATGTCCGTGACAGTCTCGGTGCTCACGTTCTCGACGGAGATCGTGAACGGGATCTTGTCGCCGAGCTGGTAGTCGCTCTGCACGTCCGGGGTGGTCTTGGCCGGGACGATCTTGTCGCCGGTGACCTTCAGCGTGCCGAACACGGTGGTAATGACATAGTTCGAAGCGAGCGATCCGGCGGCGAGTTCATAGCCGAAGGTATTCTCGCTCTCGCCGACGAGCGTCTGCGAGCCGGTGACGGTGAGGATCGGGTCCTCGCCCTCGGCGAAGCCGTCCTCGCTCACGGTGACGGTATCGTTGGTCAGCGGCGTGCGGTCGTAGACCTTCGTATCGTCGGCGGAGGTGAGCGTCACATGGCGCTCCGTCACGGTCAGCGTGCCGGGCGTCGTCGTAACGGTCTTGTACTGATCGGCGTTCTCGACCGTCACGGTGAGGGTGTTGTTGCCGGCCTTCGTGTCTTCCACGTTCTTCACGCTCGAGGTGATGACCGCGGTGACCTTGTCGCCGGTGGGCAGCGTTACGCTCTCGCCCGCGGCGGCGGTGTAGTCTTTGCCGTCATAGGTCACGGTGTAGCCGCCGTCCGAGTGCCCGGCGCCGTCGTACATCCAGGAATTGCTGTTGGCGGTGACCGAAACGGCCTTGGTGTTCTGGGTGATCTCGAGCTCGCCGGGCACATAGGTGATGGCGTAGTTCGCGGTCACGTCATGGCCGCCTTTGTTTTTGATGACCGCATCGGAGGCGGTGTTGGCGGTCTTGCCGACGGCGGTGATGCTGCCGGTCAGGGTGACGGAATCAAAGTGATCCGTCGCGGCGAGATCGGTGCTCGTGTAGGCGCTGCTCGTGAGCGGCGTGCCGTCGTACTCGCGCTTATCGGAGCCTGCCGTGATCGTGACGGGCTTTTGGCTGATGGAGAGCGAGCCGTCCACGATGACGAATTCGACATCCGAGAAGTTGGCGTTCGTGTTCTTGAAGTCGGAGGCCTGAATGCCGAGCTCATAGGTGCCGGCGTTCGTGCCGGTGACCGTCCATGCGCTCGTCTTCGTCTCCTTCACGCTCGTGCTCACGTCGTAGAGCGGGTCACTCGAAACGATGGAGGCATAGCCCGAAACGGTGTGGGCCTCGCCGTCATATTCGGCGCTGCCGGAATTTTCGGTGATGGTCACGATGACCTTGCCGGTCGCGGCGGTGATGTCGAGCGCGCCGTCCGCGATGACGAACTTCACGCTGGCGAAGTTCGGGTCGATGTTCTCAAAGTCGGCCGCCTTGATGCCGACCGGATAGCTGCCGACATCCGTGCCTTTGGCTGTCCACGCGTCGGTCGCGGTCTCTTTGACGGCAGTGGTCACATCGTAGAGCGCGCTGTCCGACTCAATGCTCTTGTAGCCGGAAACGGTGTGCTCGGCGCCGTCATACTCGGCCGTGCCGGAATTTTCCGTCACGGTGACGGTGACCGTCTTGGAGTACTTCGTGATCTCGAGCGTGCCGTCTTTAATAACGAACTGCACGTCGGCGAAGTTGGGATCGGTGTTCGCGAAGTCTTTTGCCTCAATGCCGAGCTCGTAGGTGCCGGCATTTGTGCCCCTGGCCGTCCACGCCTCGGTCTCGGTCGCCTTGACGGCGGAGACATCGTAGAGCGTGCTGTTCGCGGTCATGCTCTTATAGCCGGAGACGGAGTGCTCGGTGCCGTCATACTCGGCCGTGCCGGAATTTTCCGTCACGGTGACGGTGACCGTCTTGGAGTACGGCGTAATTTCGAGCGCGCCGTCCACGATGACGAATTCGACATCGGCGAAGTTGGGGTCGGTGTTCCTGAAGTCTTCGGCTTCGATGCCCACGGCGTAGGTGCCGGCGTCCGTGCCGGTCGCCGTCCAGGCATCCGTCGCGGTCTCCTCGACGCTCTTTACGCTGTAGAGGGCGTTGTCGGAGGTCATGGACGCATAGCCCGTGATGCTGTGGCTCTTGCCGTCATACTCGGCGGTGCCGGACTTCTCGGTGATCGTCACGGTGACCGTGCCGCTCACGGCTTTGACGGTCAGCTTGCCGTCAACATAGGAAACCACATAGTAGGAGGGGAGCTTGGTGCCGTTGTACTTCACGGAGGAAGTGTTGATCTTGTTGACCTGCTCGCCGACATTCGTGATGGTGCTCTCGCCTGTCATGGAGAGCGTGATCTTGTCGGCGGTGTCGCCGTTCACGAGACCCTCGGCCGTGAAGGTGCCGTCCGTCAGCGCCGTGCCGTCATAGGTCTTGCCCGCGGTGCCGGCAGTGAGGGTGAGGGGAACGGTGTAGTAGACCGTGATGACATTGCCGCTCACGGCGATCTCTCTGGTCTGCGCGGGGGAGTAGGAGGAAACGCTCGCCGCGGCGTACTCCGCATAGAGCGCGGAGGAGGCACCCGCCGTCAGCGTCTCGCCGACGGCCATCGTGCCGGTGTCGTCGTCCGCGACCGGCACTTCGGTGCCGCTCAGGTAGTGGTGCACGGTGTAGGAGACGATGTTGCGCTTGAAGTACACCTTCAGCACGAGCGTGCCTTCGCCCGCCACGGTGCCGGAGAGGATATTTTCCGCGCTCTCGTCGAACACATAGCGGTCGGAGGAGGGCGTCTTGTCCTTCTCGGTCACGGAGACCTCGGTGTCCGTGGTGCCGGTGCGCTCGGCTGTATCGGTGAGCACGCCGTCATAGTAGAATTCCACCTTGTAGGCGGTGTTGCTGTTCGCCGTCCACACGGCATAGAGGACATTCTCGCCGAGATAGTCCACGCGCGCCGTGCCGCCGATGTTGAATTCCGCCTTGGTCGCACCCGCGCCGCGGGCCCAGCCGGTCAGCGTGTAGCCGGGGCGCGTGAAGATGGCGCCCGCGAGCGTGACGCGGCTGTTGTTGAGGAGACCCGAAACGGTCGTATCCTCGCCGACGCCGCCGTTCGCCTTATAGGTGAGCGTGAGGGTGTCTTCCTTCTCCGCCCACACGGCGTAGAGCGTTACATTCTCCTTGCCGATGGCCACGGCGCTGCCGGGGTAGTATTCCACCGCGTCGGCATCGGCACTCGAAGCCCAGCCGAGGAAGACGCAGCCGTCCTTGACGGTCATGCCGCTGCCCTCGGCCACAATGGCAGAGGCGCCTTCGGCATAGGTGTTCGTGTCCGTCGGGGCATTGGCACCGCCGTTCGCGTCATAGGTCACGGTGTAGAATACCGTGCTCGCGATCTTGGCGCGGAGCGTGTAGCTCTGGTAGACCTTGGTCGCGGGGTTGAAGGGCGTTCCGTCCGCCTTCACCCAGCCGAGGAAGGCATAGCCGTCGGGCGCGGTGTAGTCGGGCAGGACGACCGTCTCGCCGTATGCCACGACCTGCTTGTCCGTGACGGAGCCGGTCGCGTCGACATAGGTGATGGTCACGTCGTAGGTAGGCGCCGCCCACTTGGCGTAGAGCGTGATGTTGTTCGAGGGCATGGTCTTGCCCGTGGAGTCATAGGCCTTCGTACCGGCCTCGTCCAGATACCAGCCGACGAAAATGTAGCCTTCCTTGCCCGCGGGCGCGGAGGACGGGGCCGCCTGCGAAGAAGCGGCAGAGATGTCGGCCTGATACTTATAGGAAACGGTAGCTGCGGTCTGACCGCCGCTGATGTAGGAAATGCTGTAGGAGTTGCGGGAGTAGTAGAACTTGGCGTTGCTGTAGCTGCTGCCGGTTCTTGTTCCGCCGGCGTAGGTAAAGCCGTCGATCGGGTACTGATCCTCGACCGTGACGGTGTAGCTCGAGCCGGGCGTTGTGTCCTTGTGGTGCAGCTTGCAGGACATACCGTCGTATGTGGTCTCGGAAGATTCGCCGGGGAGAACTTCCACATAGTAGTAAGCCGTGGAAGTGCCTCTGCCGGTCTGCGGACCGTAGAACTTTGCGCCGTTGAGCGGCATGATCTGCAGGTTCACCTGTGCGGTGCTGCCGGAGGACGTGGTGTACCAGGAGCTGCTTCCGTTGTAGGTCGGCCATTTGTCGCCGATGTAGGCGCCGTACTTCGCGGTGATGGCGAGGTCGGTGTACTCGGTGCCGCTGCTGCCGCGCGTGTAGAACCGGATCGTATACTCGATGCGGTCAAAGTACACGTTCACGATCGTGGAGCCGTCGCCCTGAATGGTCTGCTGCTCCACATCCTTCGCCTCAAAGCCGCTTTGATAGGTGCCGGCCGAGACATTGGTCGTCGTGCCGGTGGTGCCGGTGCCCTGCTCCACTTTAACATAGGAGTAGTCATCGTCATCGGCATTCTCCGCCCAGTAGATGACGGTGTATGTCGTCTTGGCGGCCGTCCACTTGGCGGTGAGCGTGGTGCTCTCGGTGATGGAAGAGAAATCCGCGGCCTTGTCGCCCGAATACCATCCCGCGAACGTATAGCCGGGGCGGGTGGGCGCCGTCGGTGCCGTCGGCACGCTGCCGGCCACATAGAAGTCGGGCTCCACATACGAGCCGCCGTTGGAATCGTAGGTGATCCAGAAGCCCTCGGCGACGGTCGGCGTCATGGTGACGTCCTCGTCCTCAAGGGTATACTCCGTGTAGGCCGTGCCGTTATAGGTCCAGCCGACGACCTTCTGGTCGGATTCCACGGGGATGGACACGTCCGCGAAGCTGATGGTCTCGCCGCTGATGCCGGACTTCGTGACCTCTACCGCCTTGCCCTGTGCGTCAAGGAAGTATATATAGTAGAGCTTCACGAGAGAGGCATAGACCTTGACCTCTTCCGTGGCCGTGATGCCGGTCACCGTGCCGAACGCGGTGAATGCACTGCCGCCGGCGTCCGTCCAGCCGTTGAAGCGGTAGCCGTCCACCGTGGGCGTGGCGGGGCGGAGCAGCGTCTCGCCGTTCTTGACGATCTGCCGCGCCACTTCCTTGCCGTCCGCGAGGAAAATGTAGGTGCGGTAATATTCCTCATCCGGCTCCACGGAGGCGACTGTCGGTTCGCCGCCGGAGAAGATGTCGGAGAGGATGGAGCCGAGGCCGTTTTTGCCCGTTTCGGTCCCGGAGGTCTCTCCGCCTTCGGCCGGTTCGGTCTCTTCGGTCTCGGCGGGCTCTTCGCTCTCCGCCGGATCCGGGTCATTCTCGTTTTGCGGAGACTCCGCAGACGGTGCGCTCTGCTCCGTCCCGGGGGCATCCGTGGCCGCGCTGCTGTCGGCCAGTGCGCTCACGGGCAAAAACGTGAACAGCATCGAGACCAGCATCAGCCAGACCAGCGTCTGGTGCAATGTCTTGCGCATTTGAATGCTCCTTTCCTTTTTGCCGCATTTTTCCGAAAAATCGGAAAACTACGGAAAATCAACATATTGGGCGTCGGTTTTATGCAGAATACAAGATATATTATGCACAACTCGACATATTTCAGTTTACCATAATTTCCATAATAATGCAACCAATATTATATCAATTTTTTTATTTATCTCCCGTTCGCTCCCGCTTTTCAAAGAGCACCGCTCCCGATCCTACGGCAGAACACAGGCACCGGCCGAACGCTCTCTCGCCGTTGACTTTTCACGGTTTTGTGCTATTATGATATACGGAAAATTTTGGCATATAAGGCATTGGAGGTAATT
>CAZKGZ010000040.1:7437-9448 GCA_964552365.1 uncultured Oscillospiraceae bacterium
TTTGTGCTATTATGATATACGGAAAATTTTGGCATATAAGGCATTGGAGGTAATTCCCATGAACTTTGCGGAAACGGCGGCTTCCCACTTCCGGCTCGACGGTCCGGCTGTGTCGTGCGAAAAGTACGGCTGCGGCCACATCAACGGCACCTATCTCGTCATCACGGACAAGGGGACGAAATATATTCTCCAGCGCGTCAACGGCACGGTGTTCCGGAACATCCCCGGGCTCATGCGCAACGTCCGCCTCGTGACGGACCACATCGCGCGCAAAATTTCCGATCCGCGCGGCGTGCTGCGCCTCGTCCTCACCGACGACGGCGCGGATACCTACTGCGATGCGCAGGGCGAGATCTGGCGCGTTTTCGATTTCGTCACCGACAGCCTCTGCCTGCAGGCGCCGGAAACGCCCGAGGACTTTTACCGCAGTGCCATCGCCTTCGGCACGTTCCAGCAGCAGCTCGCCGATTTCCCGGCCGAGACGCTCGCCGAGACCATCCCGAACTTCCACAACACGCCCGACCGTTACCGCAAGCTGCATGGATCCATCGAGCGCGATGTGCGCTCGCGCGCTGCCGGGGCGAAATACGAGATCGATGAGTACCTGAGCCGCGAGGAGATGGGCGGCGAGCTCATGCGCCGTCTTTCCGCCGGTATCCTGCCGCTCAAGGTGACGCACAACGATACGAAGCTCAACAATGTCATGTTCGACGCCGCCACGCGCGAGCCGCTGTGCGTCATCGACCTCGACACCGTCATGCCCGGCCTTGTCGCCTTTGACTTCGGCGACTCCATCCGCTTCGGTGCCGCCACCGCCGCCGAGGACGAGACGGATCTCTCGAAAATGACCGTGGATCTCGACCTCTACCGCACGTTCCTGCGCGGCTTCCTCACGGCCTGCCCGGATCTCACCGACGCGGAGATCGAGTCCCTGCCGCTCGGCGCGAAGATCATCACGCTCGAGAACGGCGTGCGCTTCCTCACCGACTACCTCGACGGCGATGTGTACTTCGCCATCGACCGCCCCGACCACAACCTTCTGCGCACCCGCACGCAGCTGCGCCTCGTGCAGGAGATGGAGCGCAAGTGGGACGATATGCTGCGCATCACCGCCGAAGAAAAAGCCCGCGCGCGGGGTACGGTATGAATATTGTATTCAACAGCGAGAAGCTGCAGCGGCTCCTCTCCAACTTATATATGTTCGCCGGCATCCAGACGAACATCTACGACAAGACCGGCCGCGACATTCAGGTCTTCGGCAAGCACACCGACTTCTGCCGCCTCATCAACGACACGCCCGACGGCCACCGCCGCTGCACGGAGTGCGACTGTCAGGCCGTGCAGACCTGCACCGAGCGGCGCGGCGTGTACTCGTACCGCTGCCACGCCGGCCTCAGCGAGGTCGTGCTCCCCATCTTCTTCGACGGCGAGCCGATGGCGTTCCTCGCCTTCGGCCAGCTCCTCGACGAGCGGCCGTACGCCGAGCAGTGGGAGTTCGCCGCGCGCTCGCTCACCTGGTACCCCGGCGACATCGAAGAGCTGCAGGAAGCCTTCTTCCGCCTCACGCGCATGAGCAGCGCCCGCCGCCGCGCGTACGAGGAGATCCTCGAGGCCATCGCGCTCTACATCCGTCTCGAGGGCATCATCATGACGACCGAGCTCTCCGACCAGCAGCGCCTGAAAATGTACATCGACGAGAAGTACGCCGAGAAGCTCTCCCTCGCGAAGATCTGCGAGGATCTGCGCATGGGCTCGACGAAGGTGTGCTCCCTCGCCAAGAAGATCTCCGGCGACGGGAGCGTGGTGAAAATGATCACCGCCCGCCGCATCGCGGAGGCCAAAACGCTCCTCCTCAACACGAACCTCACCGTCTCCCAGATCTCCGGCCGCGTCGGCTTCAGCGACTACAACTACTTCACCGGCGTCTTCAAAAAAACCACCGGCCAAACCCCCACCGAATACCGCCGCACCGCCTCCCAAGACGACTCCGTAGTAATAAGGCCGCTCTGAA
>CAZKGZ010000041.1:0-9342 GCA_964552365.1 uncultured Oscillospiraceae bacterium
CGAATCGTATGGAGTATAATTTTGATGAAGTGATCGACCGGGCCGGGAATCATGCGGCGAAGTATGATGAGCGGTTGAAGAAGTTCGGGACGGAGGATGTTATCCCGCTTTGGATCGCGGATATGGACTTTCGGACGGCGCAGCCGATCATCGACGCACTGGTGGGGCGTGCCAAGGAAGGCATCTGGGGCTATACCGCGCGGCCGGACAGCTATTTTGACGCCATCCGCGCCTGGCAGAAACGGCGCAACGGCTGGGATATCGACCGCTCGCTCATGAGCTTTTCCCCGGGCGTCGTGCAGACCATCAGCGCGTGCGTGAAGCTCTTCACCCCGGAGGGCGGCAGCGTTCTCATTCAGACGCCCGTGTACTCCGAGTTCTACGACATGACCGAAGCGTGGAATCGGCATGTGCTGGAAAATCCGTTCATCGAGAAGGACGGCAAATGGTCGATGGACTGGGCGGATTTCGAAGCGAAGCTCCCGCTCTCCGATCTGTTCATTCTCTGCAACCCGCACAACCCGCTGGGCATCGTGTGGACGCCGGAGGAGCTGCGGCGCATGGCGGAGCTGTGCATGAAATATCATGTGCCGATGCTCTCGGACGAGATCCATTCCGACCTTATTTTCCACGGAAAGCACCATACACCGGTGGCCTCGCTGTCGCCGGAGATCGCGAAGTATGTCATCACCGGCATTTCGGGCACGAAGACCTTCAACCTCGCGGGGCTGCAGGCGAGCACCGTTGTGCTCCCCGATGCGCACACGAAGCAGGTATTCGACCGTTTCTGGCAGCGCATGGACATTCACCGAAACAACGCCTTCTCCCTGACGGCCATGGAGGCCGCATTCAGCGAGGGCGGCGAGGAATGGCTCGAGCAGCTTCTGCCCTACCTTTCCGACAACTTTGACTTCGTGGTAGACTACTGCGAAAAGCACATCCCGAAGATCAAAACGTATGCTCCCGATGCCACCTATCTCATGTGGCTCGACTGCCGTGAGCTCGGGCTCACGAACGCGGAGCTGCATGATTTCATGATCCGCAAGGCGAAGCTGGGGCTCAACGACGGCTGCTCTTTCGGGCGGAGCCTGAACGGATATATGCGCCTCAACGCCGCCTGCCCCCGCAGCGTTCTGCGGCAGGCCATGCAGCAGCTGGAAGAGGCAGTCAACGCTCTCTGATCGATCCGGGCGATTTTATCTCATATCATAAAAAGGCAGACGGTTTTGCGCCGTCTGCCTTTTGGGTTTATATGGCTTTGATGGGGTTTTCCAGGGTGCCGATGTCGGGGATCTCGCATTTTACGGTGTCGCCGTCTTTCATGTATTTCTTTGGGTCAAAGCCCTTGCCTACGCCGCCGGGGGTGCCGGTGGCGATGATGTCGCCGGGTTCGAGCGTCGTGAAGCTCGACACATCCGCGATGAGCTCGGCAACGCCCGCAATGAGGAGCGAGGTGTCGGAGCTCTGCCGGGGCTCGCCGTTCACGAAGCTGCGAAGCGGAAATACCGGCGGGAAAGCGGTGCCTTCGCGCAGAAGGACGCACGGGCCCATGACGCAGAACGTATCCGCGCCCTTGCCGAGGAGCCACTGCGCGCGTTCCGTCTGCGTGGTGCGCAGCGAAACATCGTTGAAAACGGAATAGCCGAAGATGTGCTCTGCGGCATCTTCCGCCGCGATCTTCTTGCCGCCCTTGCCGATGATGACGGCCAGCTCCACCTCGTAGTCGAGCGTGTCATCGAGGGCGGGATCGAATTTGATGGCCTCTCCCGGGCCGGTCATACGGTCGCAGCGTTTGCCGAAGAACACGGTCTTGCTCTTGTAGTCGCGGAACGGGCCGCCGAACTCCTCGCGGTGGGCGCGGTAGTTCACGCCGACGCAGATCACATCGTGCGGCGGGCGCTCGCAGGGGGCGAGGATCCTGACCCGCTCCTCGGGGATCGCCGTCTCCCACGCCGAGGCAGGCGCGGCGGCAACGGTCTTGGCAATGCTTTCCTCCGCATCGAGGGCGGCGAGCTCCGCGAGCGTCCCGACCGGGGCGATGCCGAACGAGGTGAGCGGCGCGATGCGGCCGGCGTCCCAGACGCCGAATGCCGTTTTGCCGTCAAAAGAATAGCGAACGATCTTCATGGCTTTCTCTCCTTTATCCGAAATACTTTGTCATTTCCTCGTCGCTCAGGCCGAAATAGGCCTTGGCGCCGTTTTTCACCTGCTCGGCACGGCCGGAGATGAAATCGCGGATGTTTGCCATTTGCGTTTCGAAAAGCGTGCTGCTGTAGCCCCAGCGTGCCAGGTCGCGCTGCGTTTCGGGCTCGACGATCGCGCGGAGCTCGTCGACGGTCGCCTGCGCGTTCTCGTCCGAGAGGGGGCCGGCGAGCATTTCGCCGAGGCGCGTGAGGAACATGTCGCGGAATTCCGCGTTGCCCGCCAGAGCGACCGGGATGATGCCGTGCAGCTGGAAGTTGTTGAAGCCGACCGACATGGTGTCGTAGCTCATCATCGTGAGATCCATGTCCGCGAGGCCGTAGATGTATTTGCCGTTTTCGTAGTCCGGGCTTGCGTAGAAGCGGACATTCTCATAGACATCGATGTCGCCCGACCAGCATTCGAGAATGAGCCAGTCGATCATTTTCTCGACATCGAGGTGCTCCTGAATATACGCCCACGATTCGTCGGTGGTGAGGTCATGGTAGCGCGCGTAGTTCAAAAGGTCGCTCCACGCGGTCTGTCCTTCGAATTCGCCCGTCTGCATATCGACGGTGTCGGCATCGACGCCGGTGTGCGAGGCGAAATACTCCTCGCTGTGGTGCTCACGGATGGCGTAGATGCCCCAGTATTCGCCGTTGATGTAGAGGGAAACATAGCGGTAATTCTGTGCGGGGACATCGGTGTTGTCCATGGCGATGCGAGCGAAGAACTCATCGCGCATATAGGAGGTGTAGGTGTCCTCCATGCTCGCGCGGAGGAGGAGCGAGGAGAATTCCGTGATCTCTCCGTCGCCGAACACATCATAGTTGAGCGTGCCGTCGTAGCGGCCGCGGAACTTGAGAGTGAAGGATTTCTTTTCGCTGACGCGGCGGCTCGTGCGGCCGTGCATACGGATGCCGCAGTCGATGGAGAAGCTGCCGCCGTCCTCGTACATGGCGATGTTCGCCTCGCGCTCCCACTTTTCGCTCCACGCCTGCTCATGGTTGGAGTAGATGCCGGTCGAGCCGGTGAGGTTGTCGGGGTCGGTGACGAGGCTGACGATCGGGAGGGTGCTGCCCTCGCGCAGGAAGTACGACCAGGTGACGCTCTCGCTCGGGAGCTGTCCCTCGGGGAAGCTCGCGGCGCGCACCACGGTCGTTTCGGTGACGGTGATGGGTTCGGTGTATTCCGCGTCGCTCTCGGTCGGGTCGCTGCCGTCGAGCGTATAGTGTACGTTCTCGCCGGTCAGCGTGATCGTGAGGCTGTCGGCCTCGTCGTACACGCCGGCGGCGGTGTCGGTCTCCGGCACTGCGGCTACGGAGCGGAAGCCCGTGCCGTTCTCCGCGCCCTTGGTGGAAGTTTCAAAATAGAAGAAGCCGTTCTCGCCGTCGAGCCGTCCCAGGCTGCCGCCGATCGGAATGTCGTGCAGGAAGGCCCGGTCGCACAGCTCTCCGTCGGCCGTGAAGAGATACGCTTCGTCGCGCTGTGCGCTGAAGCTTGTGTTGACGCACTCGAATACATAGCTCTCGCCCGGCTCGAGCGTCACGGCGGGCAGCGCATCGCGCGCGGGCTCTTTGAATTTATCGGTGAGCGTGTAGCCGGAGAGGTCAACAGCCGTGTCGGAGACATTCTTGAGCTCTACCCAGTCCGAGCCGTTTTCGTCGTACACGCAGATCTCCCAGAGGAGCAGCGGGGATGTGCGCGTGTCCGTTTCGCAGAAAGCCGCGTAGCCCTCGGCGGTGTTCTCGTATCCCGGCGTCGGGAAGTCGGTCTCCGAGAAGGTATCGTCCGCGCTGCGGATGAGCGAGGCGCCGTCGGTGACATTTTCGATCTTCACGCTGCGCACCTCGGCGCCGCTTGCCGTGGAGAGGATGACCGAGTCGCCGTCCGTGAGAGAAAAGCTCGTGTGCAGCTCGCCGTCCGTGCGGTTTTTGCCGGAGGCGAAAATGACGGTATACTCGCCCGGCTCGAGCGTGAGCGCGGGGATCTGCCACGCATCGGGCTCGTCGGGGTTATCGGAGAGATACCAGCCCGTGAGGTCCACCGTTTCGGTGCCGAGGTTGGCGATCTCGATCCAGTCGGAGAGGTCGCCGTCCGCATCGGCGAGCGTGCCGC
Source organism: uncultured Oscillospiraceae bacterium (assembly GCA_964552365.1). GTDB lineage: Bacteria > Bacillota > Clostridia > Oscillospirales > Oscillospiraceae > Apopatocola. The sequence goes on from CAZKGZ010000041.1 coordinate 4,300, forward strand.
AGTTGTGGGGCATCACCTCGGTGATATACACCTCGGCATCGTTGAAGCCCGCATTGCGCAGCCACGCTTCATAGCCCGCATCGTCGTTCGAGTAGCCGGGCGTCGGGCGCTTGGACACGACCCATTCGCCGTTTTCCTTGGAATAGGTGGAGTTTTTCTCGAGCGCGGGCAGCTCCACGCGCTCGCTCTCGGCGCCGGTGGGTGCGGTGAGTACGACAGTCTCTCCCCCGGCGGATGCAAGCGCGAAGGGCGCATACTCCTCGCCCGAGGCTTCGCTCGAGCACCAGATCACTTTATATTCTCCCGCTCCGAGCATTTCCTCGGGGAAGTTGTATTTGATCTTGTCGGTGCGGTCGGAGAGCTTATACCCCGCAAGCGACACCGGCGTGTCGGAGGGGTTGTAGACTTCGATCCAGTCGTAGTAATTTCCGTCGGGTGCGGCATAGAGAGAGTTGGATGTCATGATCTCGCTGAGAACGAGCGAGCCGCCGTTCCGCTCGGCGAGGGCTTCCTGCCAGGCGCGTGCTCCGGCCTCGGTGTTCGGGTAGCCGGGCGAGGGCGTGTCGCAGGGCGTAAGGCTGCCGTCATCGGCGCGGATGAGGGACTGTCCCGACGTGCACGCGACCGTTTCCGCACTGTCGATGACCGTGCGGTTCATGTTCATGAGGCACACGCTCTCCCCGCCGCTCTTGCGCAGAGCGAACGGCGCGTAGTCACCCTCCTCATCGGCCGAGCACCACACGACGAGATAGCCTTTGGCCGGGACGACCGTCCCCGTGGGGAAGGCGTACTTGCCGTTGCCCGCCTCATCGGAGAGATAGTACCCCGTGAGGGAGAAATCCGTCGAGGAGGTGTTTTCGATCTCGACCCAGTCGCAGAACACGCCGCTCTCGTTCGGGCAGGTCGTGTTGTCGGTCATGACCTCGCTGATGTGGATGCTGTAGCCGCCCTGCCACACCGCTTCGCGGTTTTTATTGATGACCGTGCATACGATGAGTGCCGCAGCGGCGATCAGAGCAAGGACAACGAGCCATACGGCGATCTTCTTTTTGTTTTGCATATATGTCCCTCCGAACGGTTCGGATTTTTCTTCAACTATACATTATAGCGCAGTTCCCGCGATTATTCAACTGCCGAAACATTCTCTTTCCGATATCCCCGCGGCGCGGACAAACTTTGCATTTTGTCCGTGGCGAATTAAGATTTCTTTCATTATAATATGGATATATAGGAAAAATATATGCTTTGAGGATGGTTTTCGAAGTGAAAGGATTTCTTTTGTGTGCCTGCTATGCCGCCGCGCTCGGCGTGGTGTCGTTCGTTTTCGGACGGGTGCTCCCGAAGCGGTGGTTCTGCGGCGATAAATTTCCGTGGCGCACCCACGCGTGGGAGCAGAAAGTCTGGGATGCGCTGAAGATCCGGCGCTGGCAGGCGAAGGTGCCGGACATGAGCCGCCTCTTTACGAAGATCATGCCGGCCAAAAAGCTTACGCGGCAGACGGCCGCCGATCTCCCGCGCATGATCCAGGAGACATGCGTCGCCGAGCTCACGCATGCGCTTTTGAGCATCGCGGGGCTTGCAATGCTTTGGATCTGGCCGGGCGCGGGCGGCATCGCGTTTGCCGTCATTTACATTCTGCTCGGAAACATTCCGTTTCTGCTCATTCAGCGTTATAACCGTCCGAGGCTTGAGAAGCTGCTTGCCATGCAGCAGCAGCGGGCGAAAAGAAAGGAGAATGCCTCATGCGCACATTGATCCTCAGCTGCAACACCGGTGCCGGCCACAATTCCTGCGCCCGCGCCATTCAGGAGAGCTATCGCCGCCACGGCGAGGTGTGCGATATCACCGATTCTCTCCTCTTCATTTCGCGCCGCGCTTCGGAATTCATCTCGAACTGGCACACGCGCATCTATCTCTATGCGCCGAAGGTGTTCTCCGTCGGCTACGACAAGGCCGAGGGCAAATCCGACCTTTTCCGTGAGGGGACGCCGCTCTATAAGTACATCACCGCCGGCGCGGAGCGCATCGGCGACTTCATCGAGGAGGGCGGCTACGAGAATATCATCTGCACGCACGTGTTCCCCGCGCTCGCCGTGACGGAGCTGCGCCGCCGCCGGCCGGATCTGAAGATCCTCACAAGTCTTGTGACGACCGACTACACGTGCACGCCGTCCACCGCCGATTCGCGGCTCGACCGGTATTTTCTGCCGTCCGCGCTCCTTGCGGAGGAGTTCATCCGCGACGGTGTGCCGGAGGAGAAGCTCTCCGCGAGCGGCATGCCCGTGCGGAGCGAGTTTTATTCCCGCATCGACCGGGCGAAAGCAAAGGAAGCGCTCGGCCTCCGTCCCGAGCAGACGCATCTCCTCATGATGTGCGGCAGCATGGGCTGCGGGCCGATGGAGGACATCACGCGCATTCTGCGCGATAAGCTCGGCGAGAACGATGTGCTCACCGTCGGCTGCGGCAAAAACGAGGCGCTTTGCGAAAAGCTCCGCGCGGAGACGGCGGATGTGCCGAATATCCGCGTGTGCGGTACCATTGACAACATGCCCCTCTGGATGCACGGCACGGATCTGTTCCTCACGAAGCCCGGCGGGCTGAGCACGAGTGAGGCCGTTGCCGCCGCTCTCCCGATGGTGCTTATCGACGCCGTTGCGGGATGTGAGGAGCACAATCTCGATTTCTTCCTGCGCGCCGGTATGGCCGTCACGGCGGACACGCCCGAGGCCATTGCCGACACCGCGCTCGCGCTCGCGCACGATGAAGAGCGCCTCGCCGCCATGCGCGGCGCCATGCGGGAAGCGTCTTCGATCCCCGCCGCCGAGCGCATCTATGCAGACCTTGCCTCCTCGCTGCGCGGCGAGAGCGTTTCTCCCGAAGTTCCGGTCGAGACCGATGACGCTGTCCTCGGAAAGGGCGGCAGGGAGCGGAACATCCTGCTTCTCAGCTGCGAGACCGGCGAAGGCCACACCCGCGCCGCCGAGGCGATCGCCGCAGAGCTTTCGCGCAGAGGCATTCGGAACGAGCTTTTCGATCCGCTCCTCTATGCGGGACGCCGCGCCGAGCAGGCCGCGTCCGAATCGTACACGGCGATGACGGAAAAGTCGCCGGAGCTTTTCAACCGGCTCTACCGTGCCGGGGATATTTACGACTCGACCGGGCTTCCCTCGATCCTTTACCGTGCAACCTCCCGCTACGCCGAGTCGCTCCGCAGCTTTATTGAGCTTAACGGCTTTACCGCCGTGGTGTGCACGCACCTCTTCCCGATGGAGGCGATGACCGCGCTGCGGAAAGAGGGCGGCTTTACGGTACCCTGCTGGGGCGTGCTCACGGACTATGCGTATCTCCCGCTCCTGCGTGAGACGGAGCTCGACGGCTATTTCCTGCCGCACGAGGATCTCCGTCTCCCGTTCACCGAAAAGGGTCTGCCGAACGCGAGACTGTATACCTCCGGCATCCCGATCGATGCGCGGTTTTGCGCGAGCGGAGAAAAGGACGAGGCGCGGAAGGCGCTCGGCATACCGGCCGACGGCGATGTGTTCCTCGTGATGTGCAGCGGCATCGCTCCGGGACACGCCGGACTTCTCTGCTCGGAAATTCTCCGCCAGTGCGAAGGAAAATGCACGATCCTCGCTCTCACCGGCCGATACGGCGAGCGGAAGGAAGTGCTCGACGAGCAGTTTGCGGATACGCCGCAGGTGCATGTCGTGCCGTTTGCCGAGGATGTGAGCCTTTATATGCGCGCCGCGGACGTGATGCTGACCAAGCCCGGCGGACTCGTGAGCACCGAAGCCGCGGCCGTCGGCCTCCCGCTCGTGCATCTTCTCGTTTCCACGGCCGACGAGGACAACAACGCCGCTTTCTTCGCCTCCTACGGTCTCTCCGTCTGCGCCGAAAACGCCGTGGACGCCGCCGCGAAAGCCATCGACCTCGCCCGCTCCCCCGAAAAAGCCGCTCGCATGCGCACGGCGCAGAAAGCAACGATCCCGACCGGCGGTGCCGCAAGCATCGTCGACCGCATCACGCTCGATTGATAATTTTTCTATTCTCCGTATACTCCGAAAAAACCGGCTCTTCCCATATCGGAAAGGGCCGGTTTTCGTTTGCCAAAAAGCCTCGCAGAGTTCCCGCCCGCAGGCGGGAAGAAAATGGGATCATTTTCTACGGCGACATGCGCGTCGGAGAAAATTCTTCTCGGCTCGCAAACGTGCGAGCGAAGCGAGTGCGCTGCGGCGAGCCGCAGCCTTTTCAAACGAGAGCCCAGCGCAGCGGGTCTCGTTTGAAGTATTAATATTTTTCAAACATTCTTTTCATATTTCGGCAACACAGGACAAACAGAACGCAAATATGCGGTCGGTATACTGTGCTCAACAAAAGGCGATGAACGCCGATACGAAATACGGAGGATATTATCATGGAAAACAACAACGAAAAGAAAATGTATCTGGTGACCGGCGGCGCGGGATTTCTCGGCGGAACGATCTGCCGCAAGCTGCTCGAGCGCGGCGAGCGCGTCCGCACGCTGCTCCTCGAGGGCGACCCGGCCATCAAGCTCATCCCCGAAGGCATCGAAGTCGTCACCGGCAATCTGTGCGACAAGGATTCTCTGACGCCGTTTTTCGATACGCCGGACGGCATCGCGGTGACGGTCATCCATGTGGCGGGCGTTGTTTCCATGAAGGAGGGCTATCAGCAGTCCGTGATGGATGTGAATGTCGGCGGAACGAAGAACATCCTCGACCAGTTCGTGCATCACAGTGCCTGCAAGAAGCTCGTGTACATCAGCTCCACCGGTGCCATTCCGGAGCTTCCCAAGGGACAGAAGATCTGCGAAGTCACGCACTTCGATCCCGATAAGGTGCGCGGGTGCTACAGTCAGAGCAAGGCAATCGCCACGCAGGCCGTTCTGGACGCCGTCCGCGAGGAAGGCATCGACGCCTCCGTCGTGATCCCCTCCGGCATTCTCGGCCCCGGCGACACCGCCATGAGCAACGAGACCACGAACACCATCGTCCGCATCATCAACGGCGAAATGCCCGTGGG
>CAZKGZ010000042.1:0-1798 GCA_964552365.1 uncultured Oscillospiraceae bacterium
GATCCGCAATCTCTCCAAGGACAAATCCGCAGATGCGCAGATCCTGATGCGCAATTACATGATGGAGCGTTTTCTGGAGCGCACTTCGCTTTCGGAATATAAGGACAGGTTTATTCTGAAAGGCGGGATGCTTGTGGCCGCAATGGTCGGTCTGGATGCCCGCTCTACGATGGACATTGACGCGACCGTAAAGGGGGCAACAGTCGGAGTCAAAGAAGCGGAGAAGATGATCGATTCCATCATTTCCGTTCCGATGGATGACGGCGTGAAGTTCCGGATAAAGCAAATTTCCGAAATTATGGATGAGGCGGAATATCCGGGGATTCGCGTGAGCATGGAAACGGAATTTGACGGTGTGATAACGCCGCTCAAAATCGACATTTCCACCGGCGACGCCATCACGCCAAGCGAGGTGCAGTACAGCTTCAAGCTGATGCTGGAAGATCGTTCCATTGAAGTCCGGGCCTACAACTTGGAAACCGTTCTTGCCGAGAAGCTGGAAACCGTTGTATCTCGTGCCGCCGCCAATACCCGCATGAGAGATTTCTATGATCTGCATGTTTTAAGCCTGACTCACGGTCAGAGCATCATTCCCGCAGACCTTCACGCAGCGCTCATCGCGACAGCCCGGAAACGCTGCACGGAGAAATATCTGGCAGATGCTCTTGCTGTTTTTGATGAAGTCGAGGCCGACCCGGATATGGAAAAGCTGTGGCAGGCTTACCGGAAGAAGTTCTCCTACGCTGCCGATCTGTCGTGGCACACAGTCATGGAATCGGTCCGAAGGCTTTACCTGCTGCAGCAAGACTCCGCAATTTGAGTTTGGAATGATGGGATGATGATGCCGGGAAATCCCATAAGCAGAATTACAAAGACAATTATTTTTCAGTTGCGTATTGCGTTTAAATGGGATATAATCCGCCTTATGGATAAGATAAAGAAACTCTTCAATAATTTCCGGCACATTTCGGAATACATGGGGCGGCGGCAGATCGCCACGATCGCGGCGGCTACGGCGTTCTGGTTTTTCCTTTCGATCGTGCCCATCGTGATCCTTTGCGTTTCGATCCTGCCGTATACCTCCGTCACGGAGGAGCAGCTTCTCGCAAAGCTCGCGCCCGTGCTCACCGAGTCGATGACCGAGCTCATCCGCATCATCCTCTCGGACGTGTACAGCAGCGGCGCGGGGGTACTGAGTATTTCGCTCATCGCCACGGTATGGTCGTCCGCCATGGGCTTCTCCTCCCTCATCCGGGGGCTGGAGGATATTTACGAGCAGCCGCGCCGCGCGGGATTTCTGATGCGCCGCGCCCGCGGCATCATCTACACGCTCGGCATGATCCTCATGATGGTGCTCTCGTTCGTGCTCGGCGGCTTCGGCGAGCAGATCAAGGCGCTCGTGGAAAAGTACCTGCCCGGAACGACATCGTTCTTTACGTTTCTGCTGCACTTCCGCTTTGTCGTGGTGATCGCGGTGCTCACGGTGTTCTTCGGCGCCATCTTCCGCTGGAGCACCGGCCTGCGCCCGCCGTTCGGCGAGGTGTTCCCCGGCGCGCTGACCGCCGCCATCGGCTGGTCGCTCTTCTCCTATGCGTTTTCCGCATGGGTCAACGCCGGACACTACGGCACGTACGGCTCGCTCGTGACGGTCGTGGTCGTGATGCTGTGGCTTTACTACTGCCAGTACATATTGCTTTTGAGCGCCTGTCTCAACCGCGCCCTCCCGAAGTTCCGCCGCAGAGGCGAGCCGGACATCGAAGAGCCGCCCGCCGCCGAGCCGGAAGCGGACAAATAAAAA
>CAZKGZ010000042.1:1898-9319 GCA_964552365.1 uncultured Oscillospiraceae bacterium
TTATTTGACAGCCGAGGAGGCGGCGCATACGGCGGCGAGCCAGGAGGCGAGGATCGCACCGGCGGCGGTCAGCGCGGCGGTCTGCCATGCCAAGATGCCGCCGAAGAGGGCGCAGAGGGCGTAGGCTGCGGCGGCACCGAGGACGGAGCCGAGCAGGGCGAGGAAGAAGCTCTCCCGGCCGATGACGCTCTGCGGCGATGCAAGGCCGAGCTCTTTCAAAACGCGAAGCTCTCCCGCACGGGAAGTGACGGACAGAGCGGACGCTGCCATGACGCACACGAGCGCGAGCACGGCGGCGAGAACAGCGCCGAAGGTGTCGATCTTCTCCGTGCCGGCCGTGAGCGTCTGCGCCGGCTGCATGAGGCCGGAGACGGTGTCGGTGCAGGAGATGGTCTCCGAATAGTAGCCGAGCACCGTGCCGAGCGTTTCGCGCGCAGCGAAGGTCTGCGAGTAGAGGCGGATCTCGGTCACGGTCTGCGCCGCTTCCGCGCCGAAGGAGCGCATGTTTTCCTCGTACGATGCCGGGGAGACGCCGGAGGAGATGTATTTGGCAAATGCCTCGCGCAGCGTGTCTTCGGTGAGCGCGGCTATGGCCTGCAGCAGCGCATCCTGCGCGCGTTCGGTCTCAATGCTCGCGCCGGTCACGGCGGCGTACATTTCCGATTGCTCCTCGGGCGTGCAGGCAACGGCATAGCTTTGGAGCGCGGAGCGCTGTTCGTCCTCGGAGAGAGTATAGACGCCCGTGGTGTCGAACGGGAGATCCGTGAGGACATCCGTTGCGGGGGACGCCATCTGCGCCTGCACGAGCTCGCTCGTGAGCACGGTCTCCACCGTCCACTCGCTCAGCTCGGGGAGATACCCCGCGCCGCCGGTCAGGCTCTCGCCCGGCGCTTCGCCCGCGGGGCGGATGATGCCGACGATGTTGAGCGACTGCGAGGCCGCGATCTGCGCGGTCATGAACGATTCGTCCGCGCCCATGTAGCCCCAGGTGCCGTCGGCGTTGCGGACATATTCGTCCGTCGGGAGCACGACGCGGAACGAAAGGCGCAGGAGCTCGGGATAGGTGATGTTTGCGTTCGCCGTCGGGTCAAGGCCGAGCGCCGTGAGGCAGGCGGAATCGACATTGCCGTTCACATCCAGTATAGCGACCGCTTCGTCATAGCTCTCCGGCCAGCGGCCGGAAACAAGGTCGTAGCGCAGAGAGCGCAGGCTCTCGCCCGCGGGGAGCTGCGTCCAGTGCGTGTTCTCCTCGCTGTTGAGCGCGGTGATGCTCTTCGAGGAGGTGTCGCCGCTGTAGATGTGCGGCGTGATGGCGTAGGTGCGCTGCACGGAGATCGTGTTCACATCCGTGTGCGAGTCGAGCCAGTCGGCGAGAGAGGCGAGGTCGCCGGAGGCGACGGCATCGCCCGTGAGCGTGAGCGGATAGGCGGAGAGCATTTCCGTCTCGGCGTCGGCGGCGTTCTGCCGGCCGAGGGCGAACGCGGCGAACAGGAGCGAGAGCACAAGGACCGCGGCGAACGGCACGAAGGTGCGCGCAAAGGTGCGGGTCTTTTTCTTCCCGAAATTCGAGAACACCGTGCGGAGCACCTCTCCGGCGCCCGCTCCCGCCACCGGCGGATAGGTCTTATTCTCCTCTTCCCCGCTCTCCCCGGTGTCGGAGGCGATCTGTCCGTCCTCGAGCGTGATGACGCGCGCATCCTCGCCGAAAAGCTCCGCATCACGGGAGGCGGCAACGACGAGGCGCTGCTCGGATTCCCGAAGGAGCAGCGAGAGCACGGTCCCGGCGGTCTCCCCGCTCAGGCCGTCCGTCGGCTCATCGACGAGCAGGATGCGCCCTTCGCGCGCGACGGCACAGGCGAGCGCACCGAGGCGGCGCTCCTCGCCGGTAAGGCAGGCGGGGTATCGATCCGCGGCGCTCTCCAGACCGAGCTCCGTGAGAGCATCGCGGGCATTCTCGTGCGCATCGCGGCGGCCGAAGCCGGCGAGCGTGCAGAACTGCTCGGCGTTTTCGCGCAGCGTGAGGTCGGGCAGGAGCAGGGCCTCATCGGCCGAGGCGCACTCGCGGTGCCGGGCGCTGCGGCGGGAGGCGCTCCACTTCGCGGTGTTCTCGCCGCCGAAGAGGATCTCCCCGCGGGAGGGCTCCGCCGTTCCGGCGATGAGGCGCAGCAGCGCCGTTTTCCCGCTGCCGGACGCACCGGTGATGAGGACGAGCCCCGTCTCCGGAAGCGTCAGATTCAGGCAGCGCAGCGCGTGCGCGCCCTTCTTCCCCGGCATCTCCAGCGCGGCGTTTTTCATTTGCAGCATAGAAAGGAACTCCCTTCCAAATTTTTACAGTCCCATTATACTGTTTGAATAAAGTTCGGTCAAGTATTTCGTGAATTTTGTCAATTTGGGGCTTGTTTTTTTGAATTTTCGGGTATATTATAGGGCCACAGAACAGGGGTGCTGGGTTTTTCCCGGCTGAGACGGTGCGAATCGAAGCGCCGGTACCCTTCAACCTGATCCGGGTAATGCCGGCGGAGGGAGTACCATACGGTATTTGTTCTTCAGCCAACTCCGGGATCGGGTGGCTGATTTTTTTATTTTGGAGGGCTTTCACATGAAAAGCAAACAGACCACCCGCATACTCTGCGAAGGAGGCATCATGGTCGCCATGGCCGTGGTCCTCAACTTCCTCAAGTTCGACCTGTTCGCGCAGGGCGGCTCGATGAACCTTCTCTTCATTCCTCTCATGGTATTCGCGCTTCGCCGCGGCACGCTTTGGGGACTCGGTGCCGGACTCGTCTTCGGCGTTCTCAAGGCCATCATCGGCGGCGGCATCGCCTACGGCTGGCAGTCGCTCCTGCTCGACTACGCTCTTGCCTACGCTCTGACCGGTCTCGCCGGACTCACGCCCAAGCACCCCGTGCTCGGCACCGTCATCGGCGCTCTCGGCGCGCTCTTCTCCTTCGTTCTCAGTGGTGTGTTCGTCTGGGGCGAGTATATGCCGGAAACGTTCCTCGGCCTTACGATGGGCAATGTCTGGTTCTACTCCTTCCTCTACAACGGCATCTACACGGCGTTCAACTGGCTCGTGGCCGCGATCGTCATTTACATCCTTTCCGTGAAGACGAAGCTGCTTCAGCCGGAGGATGCGGTGCGCAAGGAAGCCGTCGCCCACTGATTTCATTTTTTCCTGCAAATTGCCGCCCTTTCGGGAGAACCGAAGGGGCGGTTTTTGCGTCTATTTTATGGTTGCAAGCGCATGGCGTTTGTTGTATAATATTTCGGTATCCCTATTTACTATGAGAGTGAGGAATCATCTATGCGTAAGGGCAGCACTGCCGGCGGGATCGCGCGTGTCATCGGGCACATCCTGTTGATCCTTCTGGTAACCATACTGCTGTTTGTCGTTTTTCTCTACGGCGTCATGGGCGTTTTGACCCACGGACCCTCGTCGGAGGCCAAACGGCTTTTTGTATTATCCTGCAATGAGACCAGTGCGATGAAGTTTGTGCCGCACCTGGTGCTCTCCGATTCGCAGGTCGAGGCGATCCTGAACCCGACGGAGACGACCGGGACCGAAACCGAGACGGAGACGACCGAAACGGCGAGCGACTTTGTCGAGCTTCCCTATGAGGACGGCAGCACGGTGGAGGAAGAGACCTCCGCGGGACAGGTCGTTGTCGTGGAACCGACGGAAACCACTGCCGAGAGCGGCGAGTGGCTCGAGGTCATCGACATCAAGGGCTCCACCTTCAAGGGCAAGATGATGATCATTCACGATCCCTCCAAGGTCGTTGTCGGCACGCTCGATGCGTACGGCACCAACTACCACGGTCTGTATCTCTATGAGTTCATCGAGAAATACGGTGCCATCGCAGGCACGAACGCCGGCGGCTTCTACGATCCGAACGGCGGCGGCAACGGCGGCATCCCGGACGGTCTCGTCATCAGCGACGGTCAGATCGCCTACGGCAGCGCCGGAACATGGTATCAGAACGTTGTCGGATTTGACGCCGACCACATTCTCCATGTCGGCGACATGACGGCGCAGCAGGCGCTCGATCTCGGCATCCAGTCGGCGGTCAGCTTCTCCCCCGGCCCGGTGCTCGTGAAGGACGGCGAGCTGCAGACGAATCTCGGCGGCGGCATGAACCCGCGCACCTGCATCGGTCAGTGCTCCGACGGCACCATCCTTCTTATGGTCATCGAAGGCCGCAAGCCCGACAGCATGGGCGCGACCTATGACGATATCGCCAAGATCATGTATGAGTACGGCGCGGTCAACGCCGCCAACCTGGACGGCGGCTCCTCCTCGCTCATGTACTATAACGGCGAGCAGATCACCCGCGGCTCGAACATCGTCGGCATGCGCCAGATGTCCACCGCCATCCTCGTACTGAATTGAGGTGAGGGAACATGGGAAAACATGAAAAACCGAGCTCCGGCAGCAGCCGGAAAGTCGAGACGCGGCTGCCGCGCGCCGAGCGCAGCACCTCCGTCCGCGAAGAAGAGCTCATCTTTGATGTGCCGGAAACGACCGACCGCGTGACCATGCCCGGCGAGAGCGTGCCGGCAGAACCGGTCGATACCGCCGCTCCGGCCGAGGCCGACATCTTTGCTTCCGATGACGATCTCTTCGGCAGCACTCTTCCGAAAGAAGAGCCCGCCGCAGCTCCCGCACAGCCGGTGAAAAAGCCCTCGGTGCAGACGCTCTCGAGAGCGCCGCGCGCCGCCGCAGTCAGGGCCGCCGTGACGGCAGAGACCGCTCCCAAGGCCGAAAAGGCCGCCGAGCCCGCCGCAAAGCCGGTAAAGGGTGCCGAACCCGCAGTGAAGAGCGCGAAGCCCCGCCGCGTGAAGGCGGAGGAGCCGGTCGAAGAGCCGGTGAAAAATGCCGAACCGGCCGCGAAGCCCGTAAGGACGAAGCATGTGAAGGCCGAAGTCCCGGCGGAGGAGCCGGAAGAAAAGCCTTCGCCGCGCCGTTCCGCGAGAGCCGCGGATGGCGAGAAGCGTTCGGAGAGCGCGCGCCGCAGCGTGAAAGCCGAAGCCGGAGGCGATGCGCCGAAGGAGAAGCGTCCGCCGCGCCGCGAGCCGGAAGAGGATCTTCCCGAAGAGGAGATCCCGGCGAAGCGCCGCAAGAAGAAGAAAAGCTTCGGCAAGCGTCTCCTCACCTACTCTCTCGTTCTCGTTGTGATTTTTGCGGCGGTGCTCGCCGTTCTCTGGGTCGCCCTTGCGAAGTTCCAGAAGAACAAGGACGGCGAGGCGCAGCTCGAAGCCGAGCAGGCCGCCATCGTCCTGCAGCAGAAGCAGCACGCCGAGGAAGTGCGTCAGGCGCCGCAGAAGGCGTTTGAAGCGTGGCTTGCCTCGTATACCGCCGACGACTGGACGAATCTCTGGTATGAGAAGCGCCCGGAGAACATCGACGGCCGCGACCGCGTGCGTGCCTATATGGAAGAGCGCTTCGGCGCGGATACCGTCGCGGCGTACCGCTCGCTCGACTATACCGACGAGACGCCCGTTTATGTCCTCAAGGACGGCGACGAGACGCTCGCGAAGATCACTCTGACCGGCAGCGACGTAAACTGGAGCGTGTCCGATGTCGAGCTTGAGCTCGAAGGCACGGCCAGCGCTTCCGTCAAAGTCGCCACGGGCAGCAAGGTCTACTGCAACGGCACGGAGCTCGGCAGCGAGTATGCCGGCGAGCCGGAGAGCAATTTCTCCTATGAGCCGCTCAAGGATACGCTCGAAAATCCCGTGTCGTGGACGACCTACACGGTGGACGGACTGCTCATCGAGCCGGAGCTCACCGCAGACCCGCCCGCGGGATGCAGCGTGACGAAGACCGCCGAGGGCGACTTCCTGCTGTGCCTCGACGGCGATGAAGCCGCGCAGTACATCAATACCTCCGTGAACTTCGTGCGCGCGTACCTCAACTACTACATGAACGGCTACAACGGCACGAACGCCAACCTCTGGACGGCGCTCGCCTACCTCACGCAGGGCACGCAGGCGTATTCCGATCTCTACGACAGCTACAACGGCGTCGTCTGGAACACGGCGTACGGCAACATCGATACCTCCGACACCACCGCCTCCGGCGTGGTCATCTGGGCGGACAACTGCTACAGCGTCGATGTCACCTACAACGCCAAGTGCACCTACAACGGCGAGGCCATTGATTACGCCAACGCCACCATGCGCATCTACTTTGTGAAGACGAACGGAACGTTTATCATCACCAACTACGAAACTCTTTGATAAAGGCGGATAAAAACATGAAAGTTACCGCTGTCGTCCCCTCGTATGAGCCGGATGAGAAGCTCGTCCGGGTCGTTGACGGCCTTCTCGCCGAGGGATTCGACGACATTGTGATCGTGAATGACGGAAGTCATGAAGGGCATCTCGAGCCCTTTGCGGAAGCCGCGAAGCGCCCCGGCGTTACGGTGCTGCGCCACCGCGTGAACAGCGGCAAGGGCCGCGCGATGAAAACGGCGTTTGCCTGGTGCATCGAGAACCGCCCCGACATCGACGGCGTTGTCGTTGTGGACGGCGACGATCAGCACCGCCCGAAGGACGCGCGCGCGGTCGCGGAGGCCATGTGCCGCGAGCCGGACAAGCTCTGGCTCGGCGTGCGCGACTTCTCGCTCGAGCAGGTGCCGCTCCGCAGCAAAATGGGCAACAAGATCACGCGCAGCTTTATGAAGCTCGCCTGCGGCGTCGGCGTGACCGACACGCAGACCGGCCTTCGTGCCATTGCCCGCAAGCATCTGCCGTGGCTTTGCACCGTAGGCGGCGAGCGCTACGAGTACGAAACGCAGATGCTCCTCTCCGCGAAAAAGGCGGGGCTCGGCATCGGCGAGGTCGTGATCGACACCGTGTACATTGACGAGAATCAGACGAGCCATTTTGATACCGTGAAAGATTCATGGCGCATTTACAAGCTCATCTTCCGCCATATCTTCCGCGGAGGGAAACGATGAAAAAAGGATTGCGGTCCTTCCTGCGCTTTTCCGGCAGCAGCATCGTCTGCTTCCTGCTCGATTACGGACTGTTCACGCTTTTGAATTCCGTGCTTCTCGTGTCCCTCTCGGACGGAGCGCGCGAGCTTGCATCGACCTACGGCGCGCGCGTTGTGTCGGCGGTGGTGAATTATCTTTTGAACCGCACCGTGGTATTCAAGGACAAGAGCTCGGCCGGACGCTCTGCGTGGCGCTACGCGCTGCTCGCCGTGGTGCAGGCAAGCCTGTCGGCGTTCCTCGTCTCCGAGCTGCGTGCTCTCACGCACGCGACGAATCTCGCGGAAACGCTCATCAAGCTCCCGGTGGACGGCGTTCTCTTCCTCGCAAGCTATCAGATCCAGAAAAAATGGGTCTTCCGCAGCGACAAAAACGAAGAACAAAACCAATAAACGCAACGATCCCGCAGAAGCTTTTCGGGCT
>CAZKGZ010000043.1:0-9304 GCA_964552365.1 uncultured Oscillospiraceae bacterium
CCCTTGGCTCTCCCTTTGGGAGAGCTGTCACCGCAGGTGACTGAGAGGGTCTTGCTGCCTTTTTCAGCGGAGAAGAAGATACCGGCGCTTGCGTTCGCGGGGTGTCATCTCCCTGCTGATTGCGTGCTGTTACCCTCCCCGTCCTCGCTGCGCTCGGCCACCTCTCCCAGAGGGAGAGGCAAGGGGTAATCGCACCTCGCTGCGCTCGGCCACCTCTCCCAGAGAGAGGCAAGGGCTGCTCGCGCGGTACATCGAAAGGCGTATAAAAGTGCGCCCTTTATCCTTTTCTCACAATCGCTTCCCATGAGCACAAAGGCATCCTTTCACCCGCTTTCATTTGCTTTCGTTCGGTTAAGTTCGGTTATTTTGGGTTTCCCCGGGTTTTGCTTTGCGGCGGCGATAAGCGGATTCTTTGGCAATATCTTCCGAACGGCTTTGCAAAACATCCGTTATATTTCAACATATAAAAGTTGCAAAACATCCGGAAAAGGTTTATAATATGTTCCGATTGTGCAAACGTGGAAATTCTATTGGCGAGGAGACTATAGCGTGTATTTAAAAGCACTGGAACTCCAGGGCTTCAAGTCGTTTCCGGAGAAGACGCGGCTGAGCTTTGAAAAAGATATAACGGTGATCGTCGGGCCGAACGGAAGCGGCAAATCCAATTTGTCGGATGCTCTGCTGTGGGTCATGGGCGAGCAGAAAACGCGCATGCTGCGCGGCGGCAAGATGGAGGACGTCATTTTCGGCGGCACCGAGAAGCGCGGCGCGATGGGCTTTGCGCAGGTGACGCTCGTGCTCGACAACACCACGCGCATCCTGCCGCTCGATGCGGACGAGGTGAGCATTTCCCGCCGCTATTACCGCAGCGGCGACAGTGAATATTATATCAACCGCGAGCAGGTGCGTCTGCGCGACGTGACCGAGCTCTTAATGGACACCGGCCTCGGGTGCGACGGCTACTCCATCATCGGACAGGGCCGCATCAGCGAGATCGTGTCCGCCAAGTCGACCGACCGCCGCGAGATCTTCGAGGAGGCCGCCGGCATTTCGCGCTTCCGCCACCGCAAGGACGAGTCGGAGCGCAAGCTCGCCCGCACGGAGGAAAACCTCCTGCGCATCGGCGACAAGATCTCGGAGCTCGAAATGCAGGTCGAGCCGCTGCGCAAGCAGTCGGAGACCGCACAGAAATACCTCATTCTGCGCGACCAGCTGCGCGAGCAGGAGATCTCCCTGTGGATGGCCAACCTCGACCGTCTGCACGAGCAGTCGGAGCTGCTGCGCGCGGACTATGAGCGTTCGGTCGTGGAATGCACGGCGGCGCGCTCCGAGCAGGACCGCCTGTATGCCGAGAGCGAGCGTCTGGCTGCCCGCATGCGTGAGATGGATGTCCGCTCCGAGGAGCTGCGCGAAAAGCTGCGCACGACCGAAGCCGCGACGGCGGACGCCGAGAGCGACGCGGCTGTCGTACGCACCCAGCTTACGAACAACGCCGAAACGCTGCAGCGTCTGCAGCGCGAGATCGGCGAACAGAACGAGCGCGCGGGCGGCATCGCCAACCAGATCCGCGACCACCGTGCGCGCATCGAGAGCATCGCCGCCGAGCGCAAGGTGCTCGCCGACCGCGAGGAGGAGCTGCGCCGCAGCGAGGCGGAAGCCGTGTCCGGCATGGACGAGCAGAACAAGCGCCTTGCCGATATGCTCTCGCGCGAGAGCGCCCTCACCGGCACCATCGCCGAGAACCGCACGGCCATCGGCCTTCTCGAAGAAAATCTGCAGACCATGAACGAGCGCGCGGCGCAGGCAAAGGAAGAAATGGCCGCCGCCGAGCGCAAGGACGAGGAAGCCTCCGCGCGCCTCATCGAAGAAAAGAAAAAGCTCGCCGCCGCCAGGGAGAAAGAGCAGAGCCTCGCGAACGTCATCTCCGGCCACACCATGCTCATGGCGGGGCGCGAAGCCAAGGCTTCCGAAGCCGCCGAGCTGCAGACGAAGCTCACCGTGGAGCTGCGCTCGTGCGAGTCGCGCATCCGTCTGCTCTCGGATCTCGAAAAAGAGCTCGAGGGCTTCAGCAAGGCGGCGAAGATCGTCATGCAGGAGTCCGAGCGCGGCGTGCTGCGCGGCGTTCACGGCCCGGTCGGCAAAATGATCCGCACCGAGGACCGCTTCGCCCTCGCCGTGGAAACGGCGCTCGGCGCGCATGTCGGCGATATCATCGTAGATACGCAGGATAACGGCAAAGATGTCTTTGCCCTTTTGAAACGGCGCGACGGCGGCCGCGTTACGCTCCAGCCGCTCGATGTCATCCGCCCCGCGCGCCTCAACGGCGAGCCGAAGGGCGAGGCAGGCTATGTCGGCGTGTGCTCCGACCTCGTGGAGTGCGACAAACGCTACAGCGCCGTCATTGCCAACCTCCTGGGCCGCACGGCCGTGGCCGAAACGCTCACCGACGCCATCGCGATCGCGCGGCGTCACAACAACAGCTTCCGCATCGTCACGCTCGACGGACAGATCGTCAACGCCGGCGGCTCCATGACGGGCGGCAGCGCCGGAAAGAACACCGGCATCCTCTCGCGCGCCAACGAGCTGCAGCGTCTGCGCGAAAAGCGCAGCGACCTCGAAGCGCAGCTCGCGCAGAGCGAGAATCAAAAGCGCGAGGCAGAGCGCGAGCTGCAAAGCGCCCGCTATGCGCTCGACACCGCCCGCGAAGAGCACACCGCCGCCGCGCAGGAGAGCGCCCGGCAGGAGGGACTGGTCGCCCAGGCGCAGATCCTCCGCACGGCCGCGTCCGACGCGCTCGATGCGCTCGACGAGGAGATCCGCACCTCCTCCGCAAGGAGAAAGGAAAACGAAGACCGCACCGCGGCCCTGCGCGAGAGCTGCACCGCCGCCGAGACGGAGCTCGCCGCCCTGCGCGAGAATATGGCGAAGGAATCCGCCGGCATCGAGAAGATCGAAGCGCGCCGCGCCGAGCTGCAGGAGAACTTCAGCAACATCCGCGCACAGAATTCCTCGCTCGATGCCGAGCGCTCCACCGTGCTCATCGCCATCGAACAGCTCGAACGGCTCCGCGCCGAGATCGAGACCGATTCCGACACGCGCCGCAGCACCATGGCTGCCGTCGAGCGGCAGAAGACCGAGCTCGAAGCGCAGCAGACCACGCTCTCCGGACGCATCGAAAACCTGCGCGCGCAGGTGCAGCAGGAAAAGGACGCCATATCGCAGCTCACCGCGAGCAAAATGGAGCTTGAAGGCCGCCGCAGCACCGCCGACAAAGCGGCGCAGGAGAAAAACCGCGCCCTCCTCGATCTGGAACGCAACAGCGCCCAGCTCGAGCAGAAGAAAATGGCGGCGGATATGGAAGAGCAGCAGATCGTCGAAAAGCTCTGGGACACCTACGAGCTCAGCCGCTCCGAGGCGGAAAAAGTCCGTCAGCCCATCGAGAGCCTCGCCAAGGCGGGCAAGCAGGTCGCGGAGCTGCGCCGCAGCATGTCCGCGCTCGGCAACCCGAACCTCGGCGCGATCGAGGAGTATCAGCGCGTGAGCGAGCGCTATAACTTCCTCTCCGAGCAGCGCGACGATGTGCAGAAATCGAAGGATGAGATCGTAAAGATCATTTCCGATATCACGCAGCAGATGGAAGAGATCTTCGTGCGCGAGATCCAGGAGATCGACACCGCGTTCCGCGAGATCTTCGTCGAGCTTTTCGGCGGCGGCAAAGCGTCGCTCTCGCTCGAGGATATGAACGATGTATTGAACTGCGGCATCGACATCCGCATCCAGCCCCCCGGAAAGGCGGTATCGAACATCAGCCTGCTCTCCGGCGGCGAAAAGGCGTTTGTCGCCATTGCCCTGTATTTCGCCATCATGCGCGTGCGCCCGACACCCTTCTGCGTCATGGACGAGATCGAGTCGGCGCTGGACGAGGAAAACGTCGCCCGCTACGCCGCCTATATGCGCCGCATGTGCGGCAAGACGCAGTTCATCGCCATCACGCACCGCCGCGGCACGATGGACGAAGCCGACCAGCTCTACGGCGTCACCATGCAGGAAAAGGGCGTGAGCACCGTCCTCGCCATGGATATGGAAGAAGCATTGAAAACGATCCGCTGAGAGGAGACACAGCTATGGGATTTTTTGATAAAATGAAAGCCGCCTTCAATTCGGCGATGGCGGACTTCACCGGCGAAAACGAAGAAGTATACGAAACGCTTGAGGAGCTCCTGATCCTGTCCGACGCCGGTATGGACACGACCGAGGACATCATGGACAAGCTGCGCGAGCGCGTCCGCACGGAAGGCTGCCGCGGGGAAGCGCAGCTGCGCAAAACGCTCTCCGCCATCCTCGCCGAGACGATGGACGCGGGCGACAATTCCCTCAGACTCGACACCGTGCCGTCCGTCATCCTCGTGGTGGGCGTGAACGGCGTCGGCAAGACGACGACCATCGGCAAGCTCGCCTCGCGCCTCACGAAAGAGGGCAGGAGCGTCCTTCTGTGCGCGGGCGATACGTTCCGCGCCGCCGCCGCCGAGCAGCTCACGGTGTGGGCTGACCGCGCCGGCTGCGACATCGTCCGCCACGAGGAAGGCAGCGACCCCGCCGCCGTGGTGTTCGACAGCATCGCCGCCGCCAAGGCGCGCGGACGCGATGTCATCATCGTGGACACCGCCGGACGCCTGCACAACAAGCAGAACCTCATGAACGAGCTTTCCAAGATCCGCCGCGTCATCGACCGCGAGCTGCCGGACGCGAGCGTGGAGTGCCTCATGGTGCTCGACGCGACCACCGGACAGAACGGCCTCATTCAGGCCAAGGTGTTCGGCGAGTCCGCCGGCCTCACCGGCATCGTCCTCACGAAGCTCGACGGCACCGCGAAGGGCGGCATCGTCTTCGCCATCAAGCGCGAGCTCGGCCTCCCCGTGAAGTACATCGGCGTCGGCGAGGGCGTGGACGACCTCAAGCCGTTCGTCCCCGAGGAATTTGCGGAGGCGCTGCTCTCATGAAACTCGTTATTGCATCGGACAACAAGCATAAGCTCACGGAATTCCGTGTGCTTTTCGAGAACTTCGGCGTGGAGATCCTGAGCAAGGCCGAAGCCGGCTTCACGGACGAAGTCGAGGAGACCGGCGAAACGTTCGCGGAAAACGCGAAGATCAAAGCGGAGGCCGTCATGCGCGCCACCGGGCTCGCCGCCATCGCGGACGACTCCGGCCTGTGCGTGGACGCGCTCGGCGGAGAGCCGGGCGTTCACTCCGCCCGCTATACCGGCAGGCACGACGACTCGGACGAAGCGCGCAACGAACTGCTCCTGCGCAATCTCGGCGAGCGCACCGACCGCACGGCGCGCTATGTCGCCTCGCTCTGCTGCGTGCTCCCGAACGGGGACACGCTCACGGCGGAGGAAACGTGCGAAGGCACCATCCTCTTCGCTCCGCAGGGCAGCAACGGCTTCGGCTACGACCCGATCTTTCAGCCGGAAGGCTATCACTGCTCCATGGCCGAGATGACCATGGAAGAAAAGAACGTCATTTCCCACCGCGGAAAGGCGCTTCGTCGATTCAAACAGGAATGGGAGTCATATTATGATCACAAGTAAACAGCGCGCACAGCTGCGCACCATGGCCGCGAGCCTTCCCGCCGAGCTCCAGATCGGCAAGGGCGGCATCTCCGAAAATGTCATCCGTCAGGCGACGGAAGCGCTCACGGCGCGCGAGCTCATCAAAGGGCGCGTGCTCGACAATTCCCTGCTCTCCGCGCGCGAGGCGTGCGATGCGCTGTGCGAGGCGTGCGGCGCAGACGGCGTGCAGGTCATCGGCAGCAAATTTGTTCTCTATAAACAGAACGAAAAGGACCCGAAAATCGTCTTAGTTTCGGAACACAAGGGGAAGAAGTGACGCCGATGCGCCTGCTCATTTACGGCGGCAGCTTCAACCCGCCGCATCTCGGCCACGCCGACGCGCTCCGGTGCGCGGCGGAAGCCCTGCAGCCCGACCGTACGATCGTCATTCCCGCGAGCGTCCCGCCGCACAAGAAAATGGCGGAGGGAAGCCCCGACGCGGCGGAGCGCGTGCGCCTTTGCTCTCTCGCCTTTCCCGATGCGGAGGTGTCCTCCATGGAGCTGCACCGCGAAGGGAAGAGCTACACCGTCGACACCCTGCGGGAAATAGCGCAGCAGAACCCCGGCGCGGAGCTCTTCTTTCTCATCGGCACGGACATGCTCATGACCATCGAGGAATGGCACGATTTCCGCGGCATTTTCTCTCTCTGCACGCTCGCGGCGCTCGCGCGCAATGAGGGCGACCTGCCCGCCATGGAGCGGCAGGCGGCACACATCCGCGAAGCATACGGTGAGGATGTCCGCATCATACCGAAGCGCCCTCTCCCGATGGATTCCACCTCACTCCGCGCGGCGCTGCCGCAGCGCGGGGGAGCGGAGCGCCTGTGCGATGCCGTGTATGCGGAGATCATCCGCCTGCGGCTCTACGGCGCGAAGCCGGATCTCGCGTGGCTGCGGGAGAAAAGCTCGGAGTACATAAAGCCCAAGCGCATCCCTCATGTGCGCGGGTGCGAGGAGACGGCTGTCCGTCTTGCCGAGCGCTGGGGCGAAAATGTCGACGACGCCGCAGAAGCCGGCATGCTGCATGACATCACGAAGAAGCTGTCCGACGAAGAACAGTTGCAGCTTGCGGAAAAATATGGTATTGTGTTGGACAAATTCGACCGCGCCGCGCCGAAGACGCTCCACGCCCTGACGGGAGCCTACTTTGCACGGGAGCATTTCGGCGTGCCGGACAACATTTTCACCGCCATCGAGTGGCACACCACCGGCTGCCCCGGCATGAAAACGCTCGATAAGATCGTGTATCTCGCCGACTACATCGAGCCGAACCGTGATTTCCCGGGCGTCGATCATGTGCGCGCGCTGGCGATGGAGGATCTCGACAAGGCGATGATCACCTCGCTCGAAATGAGCATCTCGCATCTCGAGAGCATCGGAGCCGAGCCGCACCCGCGCTCGGTCGAAACGCTCCGGCAGCTGAAGACGCAGCAGGCAGAATAATTTTGCTCTCCCCGAGGGAGAGCGCATGGATCGCAGAGGATTTTTATGACAAATTCACCCCGTCACAACCGGACGCACGAGGCGCCCGAAACCAATGAAACGGAAGAGACCGTCGTCCGCGAGCCGGACACCGAGCCCGTTCCGGAAAAGCCCAAAAAGAAAACAAAGAAAAAGAGCGATGCGAACGCGCTGACGGTCATCCTCATCGTGCTCTCGGCTCTGCTCAGTATCTGCCTTTTCGGACTTGTGGCGTACAACATCTGGTCGAAAGCGCCCGAGACCGAAAGCAGCGGCCTCAAGACGCAGGTCACCGCGACGCCCGAGACCACCGCAACGCCCGAGACCACGCCGTCCGGCACCGGCGCCACGCCCACGCCGAGCGCTACGCCGCAGAGCACGGCCACCCCGACACCCACGCCGCAGACGCTCCGCAAGCAGGACGTGTACACGATGCTCGTCGTCGGCCGTGACCGCGTCGGCCTCAACACCGACACCATCATGGTCGCCCGCTTCGACTGCACGAACCACGAGGTGAACATCGTGAGCATCCCGCGCGACACGCTCGTGAATGTCCCGTGGGCCGTCAAAAAGGTGAACTCCGTGTACGGTACGAACGGCATCGACGGCCTCGTATCCGAGATCGAAGACCTTGTCGGCTTCGAGATCGACAGCTACGCCGTGGTGAACACCTATGTGTTCCAGCAGATCATCGACTGCATCGGCGGCGTGTACTTCGATGTGCCCATCTATATGTACTATGATGACCCGGATCAGGATCTGCACATCTATCTCGCGCCGGGCTATCAGCTCCTCAACGGCGCGCAGTGCGAGCAGGTCGTGCGCTTCCGTCAGAACAACGACGGCAGCGGCTACCCGAACGGCGACCTCGGCCGCATCGAGACGCAGCAGGCGTTCTTCAAGGCCCTCGCGAGCGAGGTGCTGCAGATCGGCAACATCGCGAACCTGCCGGAGATCATCAACCTCATTCTCGACAACACCGACACGAACCTCACGAGCGGCAACATCGCCTTCTATGCCGAGGAATTCCTCAAAATGGATTCCGACAGCATCTCGTTCTACACCATGCCCTACGACACCGTGTACATCCGCGGCGGCTCGTATGTGAGCATCCGGCTCGACGAGTGGCTCGACCTCGTGAACACCTACCTCAACCCCTTCAATGTGGATGTAACGGCGGCCAACCTCGATGTCCTCACCTTCGACGGCACGAGCTTCGGCTCCACCACCGGCAGCATTCCGGACATCTACAGCTTCTACGACTACTTAGGCGGATAATTTTATAGAGTGAAAGGATGCGAAATATGCTCACTTCCAAGGAGATCGCCGCATTGGCGGTAAAGGCGCTGGACAACAAGCTGGCGCGCGACATTCAGATCCTCAAAACCGATAAGGTAACGACGCTGGCGGACTACTTCATTCTCTGCACCGCCAACAGCTCCACCCACAGCAAAACGCTGGCGGACGAAGTGGACAAGGTCCTTTCCGAAGCCGGAGAGCCGCCGCTGCGCCGCGAAGGCTACCGCTCCGGCGGATGGACGCTTCTTGACTTCGGCTGCGTCATCGTGCACGTCTTCTCCGAAGATATGCGCTCGTTCTACTCCCTCGACCGCCTCTGGTCCGATGCCGAGAAGATCGACTATAAAGAGTTCCTTTAATGTAATATTTTATGGCAGCACCGGACGATACTGCGCGGCGCAGCCTCAAAAGTAATGAGAGCAGGAGAGTAAGGATCATCATGGACTACAACTTTGCGGAAATCGAAAAAAAGTGGCAGAAATACTGGCTCGAGCATAAGTGCAGTCAGGCCGTCACCGGCTCGGACAAGCCGAAGTTCTACGGACTCATCGAGTTCCCGTACCCGTCCGGACAGGGACTGCATGTCGGCCACACGCGCCCGTTCACGGCGATGGATGTCATCTGCCGCCGCAAGCGCATGCAGGGCTACAACGTGCTTTTCCCCATCGGCTACGACGCCTTCGGTCTGCCGACGGAAAACTACGCCATCAAGAACCATGTTCACCCCGCCATCGTGACGAAGCAGAACATTGCCAACTTCGAAAAGCAGCTCCACATGCTGGGCTACTCCTTCGACTGGGACCGCGTCGTCGACACGACCGACCCCGAGTACTACAAGTGGACGCAGTGGATCTTCCTGCGCATGTACAAGAAGGGCCTCGCCTATAAGGCGTCCATGCCCGTGAACTGGTGCACGAGCTGCAAGTGCGT
>CAZKGZ010000044.1:0-9074 GCA_964552365.1 uncultured Oscillospiraceae bacterium
CGGGAGCTAAATTTCCGCAAAGCGCCGCAGACGACATTGTGCGGTGTTGCCTTAATATAGAAATATCCCGCCGACAAATAATCGGCGGGAAGATCTTTTTAGTTCGGATGATTATTTATAGTTGCTCACTAAGAACATGGGTTTGATGGTCACTACCTCGTCGTATTCCTCCTGCTCTACCTGGACGGTACTGTTGAGGGCTTTGAGGTCGGCCTTCAGGACATCCATCGCTTCGCCGACCGTTTGGGCTCGGCCTTCGCGGAGGATGCGGATCATGCGGGTGATGACGATGGGATGGGCGTAGCGGGCGGGGATGGGGAAATTTTTCGGCAGAGCCTTTTCCATATCCGCCTGCGCCTGCTCCCAGTTTTTCTCGATGGTCTTTTTGTTGTTCTTCGCCGTGGGCAGGACGTTCGCACCGGAGAAGAAGAAGATGGCGGCGAAGCCGAAAAGCGCGAAGTACACGCCGAAATCGCCGTGCGTCACGACCGTGTAGATGCCGTAAATGAGAGCGGCCGCGCCCGCGATCACGATGG
This sequence comes from uncultured Oscillospiraceae bacterium, assembly GCA_964552365.1. Taxonomy (GTDB): domain Bacteria; phylum Bacillota; class Clostridia; order Oscillospirales; family Oscillospiraceae; genus Apopatocola. The sequence goes on from CAZKGZ010000044.1 coordinate 537, forward strand.
CGAGCGCCACATAGCGGTAGACGGGCTTGGAGGTCTCGCTCACGCGCTTGGCTTTGGCGGCTGACGCGAGCTTGCTTGTTTTGATCGGGTGGTCAGAGAGGACTTTCTGCGCGCTCTCCAGAGTTTCTCTTGCGCTCTGCGCCTGCGGCGTGAGCTCGGCAAGATACCGCGCAGCTTCCCGTGCTTCTCTCTCCTTCAGGCGCTGTTCGCCCTTTTTGCTCAGGAGAGGAATTTCGGGATGACACTCCCCGATGTAGGCGAGCATCGCATCGACATCTTCCTCGTGCTTGAAGTTGCACTGTTTTTCCTCGCCGCTGTCGTACTGGACGACCAGATACGGAATGGACCCGAAAACTCCCTTTCCGGTAAAGCCGCCGCGGCTCATGGCCACGCGCTTGAAGACACGCTTTACCGAAGAGAACGCGACATAGTAGCGGCGGTCAAGAAAGAAGCTGTTGAGATAGAGCGCTTTCTTTCCCACGCCGCAGGGGCCGAACTTCCGGCAGGCTTTTTTGTCTGCGGCAAGCGTATCGCGGTCCAGAGTTGTTTTTCCGAGACAGGCCGGTGCGAAAATCATAATGCTCCTCCGTAAAAAGAAAGAGAGTGACGGGAGAGTGCTCCCCCGTCACTCCGATGGTGTAAAATTATTTGCCCAGGGTATCGTAGTGCGGCTGCGTGTGGCGTTTCTTGATCGTGTAGAGGAAGAGGCCGAGCAGAGCGATCGCGAAGACGATGCCGATGGGGTAAGCGAGAGCCGTGTTGTACGCACCGCCGGTAGGAGCGTTGACGATCTTGCCGAGGCACTCGTTGCCGAGCAGGAAGTACGTGCAGGAAACGGCGCTCATGAACGTGGCCGGAACGACGGTGATCCAGTAGTTCTTCTTCTCATAGAAGAGGTACATGGAAGCAGCCCACAGAACGATCATAGCGAGGGTCTGGTTCGTCCAGCTGAAGTAACGCCAGATGATGGAGTAGTCGATCTTGCCGAGGGCGTTGCCGATGCCGAGGAATGCACCGACGCCGAGCACCGGGACGCAGAGCATCAGGCGCTTTTTCCAATCCTGCTGGTCGATCTTGAACCAGTCGGCAAGGGTGAGGCGGGCGCTGCGGAACGCCGTGTCGCCGGAGGTGATGGGGCAGGCGATAACGCCGAGCATGGCGAGGGCAACACCCACGCCGCCCATCGTCTTGGAGCAGACGTCGTAAATGGCAGCGGACTGGCCGTTGGACAGGATCTCGGCAAGGCCGGTGTTCTGTCCGCCGGTGACTTCATAGAGGGAGCAGCCGGCAGCCGCCCAGATAAGGGCGATGATGCCTTCGGAGACCATGGCGCCGTAGAACACGAAGTGGCCCTGTTTCTCGCTCTTCATGCAGCGGGCCATCAGCGGGCTCTGCGTGGCATGGAAGCCGGAAATAGCGCCGCAGGCGACGGTGATGAACATGAAGCTCCACACCGGGGTGCCCGACGGATGCATGGAATAGAAGTGGCTCCAAAGTTCGGGGATCTGGTATTCGGGCTTCGTGGCGATGCCGAAGAACACGCCGACGGCCATGATGATCAGGCAGATGCCGAATATCGGGTAGATCTTGCCGATGACCTTGTCGATGGAAATGAAGGTCGCGATGAAGTAATACACCAGGACGATGATGAGCCAGAAGAGCGTTGTGGAGACAACACCCGTGTGGCCGCCTTCCTGGAAGAGCTTAACAATGAGTCCGGCAGGGCCGACGGCGAAAACCGTACCGACCATGATCAGAAGGACAACACTGAAGACACGCATGACGTTCTTCATGATGCTGCCGAGGTAGATGCCGGTGATCTCGGAGATGGAAGCGCCGTTGTTGCGCTCGCTCATCATGCCGGAGAAGTAGTCATGGACAGCGCCGGCAAAAATCGTGCCGAACGTGATCCACAAAAACACGATGGGTCCCCACAGAGCTCCCTGCATTGCACCGAAGATGGGGCCGAGACCCGCAATGTTAAGAAGCTGGATCATGAAGAGCTTCCACTCAGGCAATACCACATAGTCAACACCGTCGTTGATCTTCACGGCCGGTGTTTCACGGTCATCGGGTCCGAATGTATTGGCAACGATCTTGCCGTATACAAAGTAACCGCCGATGAGCAGCGCGAGACAAATCAAGAAGCTGAACATCGTTTTTCCTCCTTAAAATGTATAAAATTTTACTGGAAAGCCGGGAGTCCTCTCTTCACCCGCTTTCGACGTAAATATAATATTTTTGCTCGAAAAATTCAATTGATAATTTGAATAAATTATGAACGTGATTTTTTGTTAATATGCATATTGCCTAAGTGAACATATAAAGGAAACGTTAACAAATCACCGTTATTACAAATTGTCGTTTCCGACGGGCGTCAGAAACAGATTGCGGAATCCGGCGTCGTCTTCGGAGTTGGCGAGCGCCCATTCGGTCTTGGCAACGACGGCCTCGGTCGTCATGGTATAGGCCTCCAGAAGCTCGTATTTTTTCTTGATGCGGAAGCCCACGCGGTAGAGCTCCATGTCGCTGCCCTCGTGGGAGACCTGCGTGGTGAAGATGACCTTCACATGGTTTTTGAGGAGATGCCCGATCTTCTCGGAGAAGTCGTCGTTATCGTAGTACGGCACGCCGCCGACGCCGAAGCTCTCGATGATGACGGCGCGGGCGTGCTCGGCGACATAGTCGAGGATGCCGGGCGCCATGCCGGGGATGAGCTTTATGACGCACACGCGGCTGTCGAGCGCATCGTAAAACCGCACGGGGCCGGGGAACGACTCGCGGATATAGTAGCGCACCTCGCTGCCGCGCACGAGCGCGACCTCGGGGTAGTCGATGCTCGAGAAGGCGTTGAAGCTGCGCGTGCGGGTCTTCTGCGCGCGGTTGGCGCAGATGACCTTGTTGTCGAACACGAGATGGATGCCGCAGGCGTCGTCATCGGAGGCGTACACGATCGCGTTGCGGAGATTCTCCCTCGCGTCCGTGTCGCGGGCATAGATGGACACCTGCGAGCCGGTGAGGACAACGGGCTTCGGGCTGTTCTGGATGAGATAGTAGATGGTCGCCGCGGCGTAGGCCATGGTGTCCGTGCCGTGCGTGATGACGAAGCCGTCATAGAGATCGTACTTCGCGCGGATGATGCGCACGAGCTCCACCCAATTCTCCGGGCGCATGTTCGTACTGTCGAGATTGAAGGGCTGCACGGTGTCGATGTCGCAGATGCTGCGCACCTCCGGGATGCACCCGAGGAGCTCCTCGCTCGTGAGCTCCGGCGTCAGGCCGTCCGCCGTCTCGCGCGAGGCGATCGTGCCGCCGGTGGCGATCAGCAGAAGTTTCTTTTTATTCATGACCTCTCCCCCATTCATATCTTTACACCGATATTATGCGCAAATTACGGCGGCTGTCAAGCCCTGCTCGGGAGACAGCCGCCGTGATGTTATCGTAATGTTATTTGGTAAGGCCGTATTCTGCGGCGAGGGCGGCGAAGGCGCCGACGGAGCGGTGCAGGCGCTCCTCGGGGACGCAGTAGGCAAGGCGCGCGTAGCCGGGGTAATAGAAGTCGTCGCCCGGCATGAGCATGATGTCGTGCTCCATGGCCTTTTTGCAGAAGGCGCGGTCGTCCGGGTCGGGCGTTTTGATGAAGAGATAGAACGCGCCCTGCGGTTTGGCGCACTCGAAGCCGAGGTCGGTGAGGGTCTTGTAGATAAAGTCGCGGTTTGCCTTGTACTCGCGGATCTCGCCGGTCTTGCCGAGGCAGGCGGCGCACACGCGCTGGAAGAGCACCGGCGCGCAGATGTAGCCGAGCATGCGTCCCGCGCCCGAGATGGCGGCGCGAAGGCGCACTCTCTCCGCGCACTTCGGCGGCACGGCGAGATAGCCCACACGCTCGCCGGGGAGCGACACGGATTTGCTGAAGGAGTAGCAGTAGACGGTGTCGGTGTAGATGGCCGGGAGGTACGGCACCTCCGCGTCGCCGTAGATGAGCTCGCGGTACGGCTCGTCGGCGAGGATGTAGATGGGGTGGCCGTAAAGGGCAGCCCGCTCCGTGAGCAGCGCGGCGATCTTCCGGAGGCTCTCCTCGGAGAGGATGACGCCGGAGGGGTTGTTGGGAGAATTGAGGATGAGGAGGGCGGTCTTTTCGTTCACCGCCGCGGCGAGGGCTTCATAGTCGAGCTGGAACGTGCCCGCTTCGGACGGCACATCCACCATCACGCCGCCGGCTGCCTCCGTGAAGGTGCGGTATTCCGAGAAGTACGGCGTGAGCGTGATGCACTCCTCGCCCGGGGAGAGCATGGCCGCGCACCCGATGGCGAGGCCGGAGGAAGCGCCGCTCGTCATGTAGATGTCCTCGTATTCATAGGTCATGCCGAAGGTCCGGTTGAGGTATTCGGCGATGGTGCTTCGCACATCGGCGAGGCCCTGGTCGGGGCTGTAGGCGTGGAGCTTCGTGGGCGGGATCTCTTTCACGAGCCGCTCGATGGTCTCGGTCACGAGAGCCGGCGGTGCGATGCTCGGCGAGCCGAGGCTGAAGTCGTACACATTTTCCGCGCCGACAACGGCCGCGCGGCGCTCGGCGTAATCGGCGATGGCGCGGATGGGGTTGCCGACCGCACCGAGAGAGTAGGCTTTTTCCGAGATCATTGGTTTGTCCCCCTTTGTACAAGATAGGCGATAGCCTGCCGGTAGCCTTCGAAGCCGAGCCCGGCGTAGGTCTTTTCGCACGCCATGCCGGCATAGGAGATGTGACGGAAGCTCTCGCGCTCGTTGATGTCCGTGAGGTGCACCTCAACGGCGGGCAGGGCGACCGCTTTGAGCGCGTCGAGGATGGCGACGCTCGTGTGCGTGTAGGCGGCGGGGTTGATGACGATGCCGTCCGCCGTGCCGTACGCCGACTGGATCTTCTCGACGATCGCGCCCTCGTAGTTCGATTGGAACAGCTCGCACTCCGCGCCGTATTCGGCGCAGGCTTCGCGGATGAATTCCTGCAGCGCGGCGAAATCCTTCTTGCCGTAAAGCTCCGGCTCGCGGATGCCGAGCATGTTGAGATTGGGGCCGTTGATGATAAGGAGTTTCATTCGATCACCTTCAAAATATCCTGCGCCGCGTCCTCGATGCGGCGGTTGTTGTCGATCACGAAGTCCGCAAAGCGCCGGTAGCGCGGCTCGCGTGCATTGTAGAGCGCCTGCATGTCCGCCGATTGGGAGAGCGGACGGCCTTCGCGCGCGAGCTTATTTAAGTCGCGCTGCAGCCAGAAAATGATGCCGTTCTGGTGGAGCGGCGCGTAGTTCTCCTCGCGCAGCGGGACGCCGCCGCCGGTGGCGATGATCGTGCCGAAGCTCGCACCGCAGTGGCGCACCGCTTCGGTCTCCACGGCGCGGAAGGCGCTCTCCCCGCGTGAGAGGATGATCTGCTCGGGCGTTTCGCCGGTGTCCAGCGTGACCTGCGCGTCCGTGTCGGCCACGCGGCGGGAGAGCATTTTCCCGAGCGCTTCGGAGACGGACGTCTTGCCGGAGCCCGGCATGCCGACGATGACGATGTTCATGGTCTGAGAGCGCACATACCGCACGGCTTTGTCGATGGCTTCGTCCGGAATGCTCGCGCCGGTGAAACGTTCACTGCTGCGTACAGCCTGCGCGGCGAGCATCGTAAGGCCGCCGGCAGTGCGAAGTCCCAGCTCCTCTGCCTGCAGCAGGAGGGCGGTGCGGACGGGATTATAAATTATGTCAACCACCGCATCGCAAACCGGGAACTCCGTGAGGTCGAGGAGCGTCTCGCCGCAGTCGGGATACATGCCGACCGGCGTGGCGTTCACGATGAGATCGGCGTCCTTGTGGCGGGAGAGGTTCGTATAGTTGTTCTCGCCCGTGCGGGAGATGATTACGACCTCGCGCGCCTTCTGCCGCCGCAGGGCGTATGTGACGGCTGCCGAAGCGCCGCCGCTGCCGAGCACGAGGACTTTCTTTCCCTCTGGGGATATGTCCGCGCGGCGGAGCATCTCCTCGAAGCCGTAGACATCGGTGTTGTCGCCGAAGAGCGTGCCGTCCGCACGGCGCACGAGCGTGTTGGCGCTGCCGATGGCGGCGGCGGTCTCCGAGAGCTCATCGCAGAGCGCGGCAGCAGTCTTTTTATAAGGAATGGTCACATTGAGCGCATCGAAGGCATCGCTTCGGAGGAACGCTTCCACATCCTCCGGCTGCACTTCATAGAGCTTGTATTCGTAGTCGCCGAGGAGAGAGTGGATGGCGGGAGAATAGCTGTGGCCGAGCTTTTGGCCGAGAAGTCCGCATCGGAGCATATCAGATCACCTCGCTGTAGCTCCCGAGATAGGTATATTCTTCGCTGATGTCGCCGAGCTCGCTCATGAGCTGCAGGAACGAGGGGTCGTACACCGGGTTTTCGATGTCGAAGTAGAACATGAACTCGAAGTTGCGCTCCGGGAGCGGGCGGCTTTCGAGCTTGTTGAGGTTGATGCCGAGGGCATAGAAGCGCGAGAGGACTTTGTAGAGCGAGCCGGGCTCGTGGCGGAGCGTCATCATAAGGCTCGTGCGGTTCGCGCCCGGATAGATCTCGAGGTCGCGGGTGATGCAGATGAAGCGGGTATAGTTGTTCGCGCTGTCCTGCACGGAGGGGGCAAGGCACTCGAGGTTATAGAGCCGCTCGCACGCGCGGGTGGAGAGGGCGGCGACATCGTCCCGGCCGGACTCCGCCACGAGCTTGGCGGCGAGCGCCGTATTCTCGCACGGGATGATCTTCACGCCGGAGAGCGTCTGCAGGAACTTCGAGCACTGGCTGATGGCCTGTTCGTGGGAATAGATCTCGCGGATGCCGGAGAGCTTCGCGCCGGGGCGGGCGAGCAGGTTGTGGTCGATCTTCACGCGCACGGAGCGGACGATGTGGAAGTTGTGGCGCGTCATGAGGTCGTACACCGCGTTGACGGAGCCGGCGGTGCTGTTTTCGATCGGCAGGACGCCGTAGCGGCAAAGGCCCTTTTCGATGGCGTTGAACACGGCGTCAAAGCTCTTGAAGAAAAGCTCGTTCGGCAGACGGAAGAGGCGCTCGCACGCGATCTGCGAGTTGGAGCCCTCCACGCCCTGACAGGCGACGGCGGCTTTTTCCGGGAACAGCTGCGGCGTATTCTCAAGCGCGGCGCGGATCTTCTCCGAGAGGGCGCTCTCGCCGTGGATCATGCGGTTCTGGCGGCTGCGGCTGAGCTCAAAGAGAACGCCGTAGAGTGAAACGGCGTAGCTCTGCAGATCCTCGGGGGCTTTTTCGCTGATGGCATAGAGCTTTTCGCGCTCGCGGCGCTCATCGAGCACCGGCAGACCGTTTTCTTCCTTATACCGGGCGATCTCGCCGGCAATGTCCATGCGCTCCGAGAACAGGCGGAGCATTTCGTCGTCTACGGCATCGATTTTGGTACGGAGTTCTTCGATCGTCATAATTGTCTTCCTCTTTCCGAACATAAAATATCATATAAGGTAACGGCGCAGGCCGCTTCCACGCAGGGAACGGCGCGCGGGACGATGCAGGGGTCGTGGCGGCCCGCGATCTCGATCACGGTCTCTTCCATGCGGGCGAGATCTACGGTGCGCTGCGCTTTGGCGATGGACGGCGTCGGCTTGAAGGCCGTGCGGAACACGAGCGGCGCGCCGGTGGTGATGCCGCCGAGGATGCCGCCGCAGCGGTTCGTTTCGGTGGTGACTTTGCCGTTGCGCAGTACAAAGGCGTCGTTGTTCTCGCTGCCGCGAAGACCGGCGGCCGAAAAGCCCGCGCCGAACTCCACGCCCTTTACGCCGGGGATGCCGAAGAGCGCGGCGGAGAGGCGGCTCTCGACGCCGTCAAAGAGTGCGTCGCCGAGTCCCGCGCTAAGGCCGAGAGCTGCACATTCCACGATGCCGCCGACGCTGTCGCCGTCGGCTTTGGCGGCGGCGATGGCTTCGCGCATTTTCCCGCCCTGTTCGCCGCTGAGCGTCGGGAAGTCGGCGAGGGCCGTCTGCGCGGGGAAGTCGCCCTCATCGCGAATGCCCGCGATGGAATAGATATGCGAGACGATGCGGATGTTTTCCCTTGCGAGCAGCTGCATGGCGATGCCGCCCGCGATGCACAAGGGAGCGGTGAGCCGGCCGGAGAAGCGGCCGCCGCCGGAGATGTCGACGCTCTCGCCGTCCTTTATGCGGGCGGTGAAGTCCGCGTGGCCGGGGCGCGGCGTATTGCGGAGCGCATCGTAGTCCGAGGAGTGCGCGTTGGAGTTGCGGATGACGGCGGTGACCGCGCCGCCGCAGGTGACGCCGTTTCTGACGCCGCTTATAAATTCCGGGGTGTCGGCTTCCCTGCGCGCGGTGGAAAAGGCATTGCGTCCGGGGGCGCGCCGCGCGAGGAAGGCGTTGAGCTCTTCCATATCAATGGAAAAGCCGACCGGCAGTCCCTCCATGACGACGCCGATCGCGTCGCCGTGCGAGGCGCCGAATACGGTGATGCGGTAGCTTGAACCGATGCTGCTCACGGCGTTCCCTCCTTTTGCAGCGCTTCGAAATGTTC
>CAZKGZ010000045.1:0-8969 GCA_964552365.1 uncultured Oscillospiraceae bacterium
ACCGCAGGACTCGAATGGATCGGGTCCTGCGGTCGGTTTATTTTTGGGTTATCGGCGGATGGTGCGTTTTTCGGTGAAGACGGCCTGCATGGGGACGTCCCAGGCTTCGTGGGGGGCTTCTTCGAGGCGCTGGATCTCGTAGGCGATGATGACGGCCGTGGCATTGGGGCACTTGGGGAGGTAGCGGTCGTAGTAGCCGGCACCCATGCCCATGCGGTGGCACTGCTCATCGAACGATGTGCCCGGGCAGAGGACGAGGTCGATCTTTTCGGTCGGCACGACTTCGGAGCGCTCGGGGATGGGCTCGGGAATGTCGAAGCGGCCGCGCCGCCATGCGCTCTCCCCGTCGGGGTGCAGCGCGATCATTTCCGTGTCGGTCGTGCAGTAGGGATAGCAGATGGTTTTGCCCTGCTCGGCGGCGATCTTCTCGAGGGCGGAGAGCGACGGTTCGCCGCGCACGGCGACATAGCTGAGGATGGTCCCGGCCTTCGCCCACTCGTCGCTCTGCGCGATGCGCTCGACGATGGCGGCGTTATATTCTTCGCGCGTCTCCCTGGGGATGCTCTTGCGGCGGGCGATGGCGCGGCGGCGCAGGAACTTTTTCCAGATGGGGCGGAACTCGGCGCGGAGCTCGCCCATCATGTACAGCGAGCCGCACGCGACGATGGGTGCGCCCTCGCTCTTTTCGAGGACGAGGGAAATGCCCTCGGCGGTCGTCTCGACCGGCGTGGCCTGCGCGCCCTCGGAGCGGAGCACCTCGGCGAGCTGCCCGGCGGACAGAGCCCGCGGGCTGTCGGGCGTGAGCGTGACGAACTCGCGTGCGAACGGCAGGAGCGTGCGCGTCATCTGCATATAATCTTTATCGGCAAGCATGCCGGTGAGGAAGACGATCTTCTCGCCCGGGAAGGTGCTCTGCAGCGCTTCGGCGAGTGCCTGTACGCACTGCGGGTTGTGGGCGCCGTCGATGACGAAGCGCGGGTCGCGGCTGAGAAGCTCAAAGCGGGCCTCCCAGCGCGTGTCCGCAAGACCGCGGCGGAGCGCCGCATCGTCCACGTTCCAGCCTTTGGTGCGCAGCGCACGCACCGTTTCCACGGCCATGGCGGCGTTGCGGAGCTGATGCGCGCCCAGGAGGCGCACATGGAGATCCTTGTATTCGCCGTAATCGAAGCACTGGCCGTCGAGCGAGACGCTCTTTGCCGCGAGCGTATCGAAGCTCACGGCGTGCCACTCGGCGCCCTTTTCGGCGCAGACTTTCTCATACACCGCGTCGACTTCGCCGTTCACGGGGTAGGTCACGGCGAGGCCGTGCTCCTTGATGATGCCGGCTTTTTCTCCGGCGATAGCGGGAAGAGTATCGCCGAGAATTTCCGTATGCTCGAGTCCGATGTTCATGATGACGGCGGCCTCGGGCGTTTTGATCACGTTCGTGGCGTCGAGCCGTCCGCCGAGGCCGGTCTCCAGCACCACGATGTCGCACTTTTCGCGTGCAAAGTACCAGAACGCCATGGCGGTGATGATCTCAAACTCCGTGGGGGCATCCTGCATTTTGCGGCAGGCATTCTGCACGGCCTCCGCCGAATCGACGAGTGCCTCATCGGTGATGTCGGTGCCGCCGATGCGCATGCGCTCGTTGACGCGCAGCAGGTGCGGGGAGGTATAAAGTCCCGTGCGGTAACCCGCCGCGGTGAAGATCTGCGAGAGGAGCGAGCACACCGAGCCCTTGCCGTTCGTGCCCGCCACATGGATGAATTTCAGCTCATCCTGCGGATCGCCGAGGAGGTGCATCAGCTCGCGCATCCGCTCGAGACCGAGCCGGCTGCCCTTCCAGTCGGTGCAGTGAATGAAATCCATTGCTTCTTCGTACGTCATAATCAGATATTCTCTTCCTTTCCGATAGGGACTGTGCGCCGAACGACCTGCACGATCTTCGGCAGGATCGTTCCGAACACGGCAGACTTGAGCACGCACACGAGAGCGCGCGGGATCAGCATGGCCGTGATGAAGCCGCGGAACCAGTAGCCGTACATCTTCGCATCGACATACATGACGCCGGTGTTGAGAAGCGTAACGATGACTTCCGAGATCACGACGATGAGGAGCGTCTGTCCGGCGTTCAGCCAGTAACCTTTTTTCTTTGCATACGCACCCACGAGCAGACCGCTCACGGCGTACGGCAGGATCCACAGCAGCGTCGTTGCGGACACGCCGTAGCGCAGGAGCTGGTAGAGGAGCGTGCCGACAAAGCCGATGGCCATGCCGTCCACGGGTCCGAAGAGCAGCGCGCCGAGCAGCACGGGAAAGCTCTCGAGCGTGATCTTGATGCTGCTGAGGTCGATGGCGACAGCGCCGAGCACGGCGCACATGGCGGCGAGGAGGGAGTCGATGGCAAGCTTTTTGGTTTTGTTCATAAAAAAACTCCTTTCGTGACAGATTGCCACGAAAGGAGGTTCGCTCCTTGGGCGGCAGCGGACGCGATACCGGTACCGCAGCATGCTTGCTTTCGGCCGCGGGCAACTTCCCATCCCGCGTAACTTAACGCACCGATATCTACTCTGACACTTAAATTTTAATTTGCGAATGACTTGCTCTCTCATTCACGAGCGCAGTATATCATACCGCAATGCAATTGTAAATCATCAAATTGCGGTATATTGCAACGATTCGTTGAGCATTCCGCAAAGGTTTTTTGCACAGCCGGGGTATTGCGGCCGGCAGATCACTTTGCCTGCTTCTCCATGGCTTTTTTGGCCATGCGCAGGATCAGCGGGTTGGCGCCGGGGATCGCCATGTTGTCCTTTTTGAGTCCCAGCACCTTGGTCACGCGGTCGGCGGAATCCACGCACAGATCCACGCCCGACACATAGGAGGCAAGGTCGGATCCGAGGAACACGATGGGGCCCGCCATTTCCTCCGGCGTTGCCAGGCGGTGCGCCACGCCGGTCTCGCCGAGGAGAGCCTCTTCCCCGCCGGCCATTTTCTCGAACTCATCCTTCATGCCGGTCTTCGTAGCGCCCGGCATCACGTTGTTCACGCGGATGCCCATCTTGCCGAGCTCGATCGACTGCTCCGCGGCGAACTGCGAAAGGCATCTCTTGGCGAACATATAGGCGAGCGTCGGCGGCGCGATCTGAGCGATGCGGTCGATGGCCTTGTCCGTTGCTTCCCAGCCGTCCGCATGGACGATGGCGTTCTGTTCTTTGCGGTACTTTTCCCAGTGCAGTCCGGCTGTGGAGGTGACATAGGTGATGGAGCCGCCGCGTCCCATCCGGGCGCGCAGATACTGCATGGTGATGTATTTGTTTGCCGTGAAGTCGCAGTGGAAGGTCGTGCGGTAGTCGGTCTTGGAGCCGGAAAGACCGGCGATCCCGAAGAACGCATCGATCTTCTCGGGAAGCTTCGCAAATGCCTCATCGATAGAGGCCTTGTCGGAAAGGTTGCAGAGGATGTTTCCCTCGAGTCCCTCCGCCTTCGTGCTGCTGCGCGACACCGCGTATACCTTGGCGCCGAGCGATACGAGAAGCTTTGCCGTCGCGAGTCCCATACCGTTGGATGAGCCGGTGACGACGCAGGTTTTTCCCTCATACCCGAACAAACTTGTCTGATCCATTTTTACATTTTTCCTTTCGCTTTATATTCGCCGGCGAGGCGTTCCATGATCTTTCTCCGCCGGAGGTCGCTTTCGAGGCCTTTGAGGTCGTCGCCGAAGAAGCGGCGGACGAAGTCCATGGTGGTGTTCTCCCGCTCGCAGAGCGCTTCGGCCTCGGCCTGCAGCTCTTCGGCGGTGACGACGGGCGGGTTCGCTTTGAGCTCCGCCTTCAGGATGAGCTCCGATTTTGCCTCGAAATACGCCGCCTCGCGGATGTCGTCCATCTGCTGCTCGACCTCGAGGGCTACGAACGGATGGTCTCCCCCGCCCGTGAGCGCATCGTACTGCAGGCAGTGCTTCGCCTGGGCGGTGAAGTAAGCGACCTCGTTTTCCACGAGCTCGTCGGGGACTTCGATCTCATAGGCCTTCACGGCCTTTTTCCAGAAGTATTCTCTGTCTCTCTCCGTCACGATGCCGTCTCCTTTGCTTTCGGTTCTTTTTTCTCCGTGCCCGCTTCCGCCGTGAGGACGGTGGATGCCACGGACACGGCGTTCTCGAGAGCGAGGCGCGTCACCTTTACGGGGTCGAAAATGCCCGCTGTGAGCATATCCGTCTCGCGCCCGGTGAATACATCGATGCCTTGACCTCTCTTGCCCCGGAGCGATGCCGTCAGGGACTTGCCGTCGCGGCCGGCATTGTCGAGGATCTGCCGCGCCGGGATCTGCACGGCTTCGGCGAGGATGCGCGCGCCGGTCTTCTCGTCGCCGGAGAGCGTGTCCGCGAAGTCGAAAAGCATCGGGGCGAGATCCAGAAGGGCGATGCCGCCGCCGGGGACGACGCCTTCTTCGCACGCAGCGCGCGAGGCGTTCACCGCGTCCTCCACGCGCATTTTCTTCTCCCAGATCTCCGGTTCCGTGCGGCCGCCGACATCGATCTTCGCGACGCCGGAGACGAACTTCGCCAGTCTCTCGCGGTACCGTTCGCGGTTGAATTCGTAGTCGGTCGTCTCTATGATATGCCGAAGCTCGGCGATGCGGCTCTCTACGGCCGCCGGGTCACCGCCGCCTCCGGTAATGATCGTCTGATTTTTCGTCACGCGCACATAGGCAGCCGTTCCCACCATATCGCGCGTTACATTGCGGATGTCCATGCCGAGCTCTTTCGTGATGAAAGCGCCGCCGGTCTGCACCGCAAGGTCTTCCATGCGCCAGCGCCGGCCTTCGCCGTACAGCGGGGCCTGCACGCACACAATGTTCATATCGCCCTCGGTCTTGTTGCGGGCGATGAGTCCGAGGACCGAGCCCTCGGCGCCGTCGCAGATCACGAGCGCGTCCCGCTCGTCCTCCGCCGCCAGAATGAGGAACGGCAGAATGTCCTGCGGGTTCGTGAAATTCGTATCGCAGATCAAAATGTAAGGATCGCGCAGCACGGCCTCCGTCTGCGCCCCGTCGGTCGCCATGACCGGCGAAATAAAGCCCTTCTCGAACACGATGCCCTCCTGAATGTCGAGCGTCGTTTCGGTCTTTTTCGAGTCGTCGATGTTGATGACGCCCTCGCGGCCGACGCGGTAGATGGCCTGCGCGATCATCGCGCCGAGCTCCTCATCCTCGCAGGAGATGGAAGCCACATGGGCGATCTCCTCTTCCGTCGCGATGGGCTGCGCGGCATCGAGCAGCGCTTTGGCTGCCCTCTCCCCCGCCTTCTGCAGGCCGCGGCGCACCGCCATGCTCTCGGCCCCGGCGGCAATGTTGCGGAATGCGCCCTGCAATATGCCCTGCGCGAGCACGATGGCCGTGGTCGTGCCGTCGCCGACAACGTCGTTCGTCTTGACGGCGGCCTCGCGCAGGAGCTGCACGCCGAGGTTTTCGGCGGGATCGGCGAGGACGATGCTCTTCGCGATCGTCACGCCGTCGTTCGTAATGAGCACATGGGCTCCCGCCGCGGGGGCATCCGAATAGTCCGCGCCGCGGACATTCGCCTTCTGGTGCAGTGCCACGTTGCGCCCGAGCGGCCCGAGCGTCACCTTTACCGCATCGGCGAGCTTGTTGATGCCGCCCATCATTTTCTGCCGAAGCGCATCTCCGTGCATAAGTTCCATAATGATACCCCCATTGAAAAAAACACCCGCACCGCTCGGCGCGGGGCAAAGGCAGGACCGCATAATTCGGCAAGAGCGATTCTTGTGCGGTGCTGCCTGTAAAATCGGCTTCAGGGCAGCACCGCACACAGTTGTCTGCGATGCCGCCCTTTTATATTAGCACCCGATCGGCTCTTTGAAAAGCCTTTTTTCGGAATGCGCGCTCAGGCGTGAAGTCCGCCCTCCATGGTGTAGCTCCAGGGTTTCTCCTGGAAGGAGTACTGACTGCCGCCGTCCACTTCGATGAGCTGGCCGTACATGAAGTCGGACACCGCCGTGCACATGGTGAGGATCATCAGTGCGATCTGGTCGGGCGAGGACGCCACCGGCGTTCCGGCACCGTATTTCATCACATCCTCATCGAACTCCTTGCCGTAAATGGCGGAGCTCTTGGTGCTGTTCATCATGGCGCCGGGGGTGAGCATGCCGCCCGGTGCAACGCAGTTGACATTGATGCCGTACTGCTTGAGCTCTCTGGCAATGCCCTTCGTCATGCCGACGACGCCGGCTTTTGCGGCGTTGTAGGGCGTCATCATCGCCATTTTCACCATATCGTCCGCGCGGTGGGCCACCGAAGCAATCGTAACGACCTTGCCGCCCTTTTTACCGCGGATCATGCTGCGGGCCGCCGCCTGCACGAGGAAGTACTGTCCCTTGAGATCGACATCGATGATCTTGTCCCAGGTGGCTTCTTCGACGTCGACGAACGCGCGGGCGTCCCAAACGGCCGCCACGGGGACAACGATATCGACATTGCCGTAGGTCTCCTCGGCGAATTTCACGAGGGCTTCGCAGTCTTC
Organism: uncultured Oscillospiraceae bacterium; assembly: GCA_964552365.1. GTDB lineage: Bacteria > Bacillota > Clostridia > Oscillospirales > Oscillospiraceae > Apopatocola. Next base: position 6,524 of record CAZKGZ010000045.1, read on the forward strand.
GACATGGCTCACATCGGTCCTTTTGTAGCTTACCTCGAGTCCGCGCTCCTTCATATCTGCCACAAGAAGGGCGCCGCTTTCCTCGTTGCGCGAGCCGCATACGACCTTCGCGCCGCAGGAAGCGAGACGGTAAATTACATGCAGGGCAAGACCGAGCGTGCCGGCCACGACGGCGACTTTTCCGGTAAGATCAAAGATCTCGGCAATGGATTTGTCCTCGTCCAGCGGTCCGGCGGATAACATATACAGAGTTTCCTGATCCATGCTTTCTCTCTCCTTTACAAAGTGGGGCGCAGGGGGGAAAAGAAGACTGCGCCCCGTTCACCAACCGGTCGATTACTGATCGAGAGCATCCAGTTCGGCGCAGAGAGCCTGCTGCGTCTCCTTGGAAACGCCGGCCTGCGGGAACTTGATAAGCATGGAGAACTTCAGACCCATGCAGGGGCCGAATGCATCGGATTTCGCCATGAATCCGGGAATATGTTTATCGACGATCGCAACAGCGCGCTCATCGGCGATGATGTCTCTCAACGGACTTTTGGAAGTGATAGCCATATTTTTATCCTCCTCTGATTCTTTCAATCAATTAAAACTTCGCCATCATGTCGGTGAACTTGGCGAGCTCGTCGGGATCCATGTGGTAGCCGTGCTTGTCTTCGGGGTAATCGCCCTCGCGGACATCGGTCAGCCAGCCCATATAGGCCTCGCAGAGGAAGGTGAGGAGTTCGGCGTAGGTCTTGGAGTGGGACGCCGGTCTCGGCATCATGCCGAAGGTGTCCATGTCGACCATCTCGGAGCCGTCGCACGGAGCGCCGGCGGCGATGGAGACGACGGGTACGCGCAGTTTTTCGGAAATAGCCTGAGAAACTTCCATCGGGGTGAGCTCGATGGTCATGCCGCCCATGCCGTTTTCCTGATATTCATAGCCCCATTTGAAGATGCGGAAGGCATCCTCGGCGGTCTTGCCGACCTTCTTGTAGCCGGTGGCGTTGGACTGCCAGCCGGAGATGGCGCCGATGTGGCCGTAGGTGGGGACATAGTTGTCGGACATGAACTTGAGCATGTCGTTGGTGATGCCCATGGGAAGCATGGAGTCCGCACCGTAGTACACCCATTCGCTGCCCCAGCGGACGGCGAGGGACTTGTCGGCGTAAGTCGCCGTCGGCATGTAGAAGTTGATGTGGATGATGTTGCAGTACTCGCGGAACTTCTTGATCGTGAGCGATGCGGTGAGCAGGGACTCCTCGAGGGAGTTGCCGTTGCGGTTGGAGAGCATGGAGGGGATACGGCAGATGTCGCAGCCGACCATTTCGGCGGCGAGAGCGAAGACGGGGCCGAGCTCGGCCGGGCACATCTGGACGATCTTTTCGCCGTTGTTTTTCATTTTCTGCAGGTAGCTGATGGTCTTGCGGGTCTTGGATGCGGTGGACATTTTGATGTCTTTCTTTTCGACTTCCATGGATCTTCCTCCTTAATTCATTGTGGGAAGCGCGCCTTCCTTGGATGAGTCGAAAATATAACCAAATCCGAAAAGTTTGAATACTAAAAATTCGGTATTTTCATATGAACGGGGGCGTGATATAGTAGAAATACATAATTTTGGGTATACGAATATTCGGTAGAAAGTGGGGGAAAACCGATGACCGATGACGAAAATTATGCGTATCCGAAAATCAAGGGCGTCTCTCCGTCCTGCTATATTGATGCCTATAACCTTGTGCTGGAATGTTCGCGCGAACACACGCCGCGCAGTTTTGCGCTGCAGCTTCTCGAGCAGCTGAAAGTCTTCTGTCCCTACGACTCCGCCGTGCTGATATTTCTCAATGCGAACGGCAAGCTCTCCGGCAGCTATACCGTCGGCATTCCGCAGACGATGCTCAATGCCTTTTTCGACTACTACATGAATAAAAGAGAGTCCACTCCGAAAGCCTACGATCTGTACGGCGGAATGAATGAGCGCTGCGGCTTCCAGTTCTCGCAGATCATCCGCTGGGCGGACACGCAGGAGAGTGAATTCAAGCGGGATTACATTGATGCGCTCGGGCTGAAGTACTCGTGGGGCTTCTGCTTTTTCGATCTTTTCGGCGCCTACCGCGTCGTCATTTCCATTGACCGCAAGCGCGATGTGCCCTTTTCCGAAACCGAGCAGGCGCGCCTCGGGCTGGCTCTGCCGATTTTGAACAACATGCACCGCAACTTTTTCTATCAGGGCACGGACACGAAGGAAAAGGTCGTGCAGACGCCGTGGAAGGAATACGACCTCACCGCCCGCGAGCAGGAGATCTCCGGTCTTCTCTGTCAGGGCATGACCGCGCAGAACATTGCCTCCGCCCTCTATATCTCCGTGGCCACCGCCTACAAGCACATCGCCAACATCTTCAAAAAAACCGGCGTGACATCCCAGCAGGAGCTCATCGTAAAGCTCCTGAACGAAAAGCGGATGTGA
>CAZKGZ010000046.1:0-8850 GCA_964552365.1 uncultured Oscillospiraceae bacterium
ATATGTCCTGCCTTCTCTCCGAGCGCCTTGCGAACGATCCGGCCAATTGAGCAAAGCCCCCGACCGATTTCCGGTCGGGGGCTTTGCGCGTGTTGGACAGCTTTACTTTTATTTTGGCCGCATAGGTATAGAAAAAGCACCGAGGGTAACTCGGTGCTTTTTTTGGGGGGATGGGATAGGAATTATTTACTCAGCGGTTTTGGCCGCATTGAGTTTCTTTTGGAGCCAGTCTTTGCCGTCTACGAAGCGGGAGACGATGAAGCTCACGACGTAGTCGCCGCCGGCGTTGACCATGGTCGCGGGAGGATCGACGAGCTCGCCGATGGCGAGGGCGATCGGGAAGGCCACGCCGAGGTGGTCGGGGAAGAACATGGAGCAGAGGACGAGCTCGCCCGTGCCGCCGCCGCCGGGGATGCCGGACATGGCGACCGAGGAGAACACCGCAACGATGATGGCGAGGATGGCTTCCCATGTGCCGAAGTCCTTGCCGAACATGCCGAAGAGGAAGGCGACCTTGATGATGGCGCTCATGGCCGAGCCGTCCATATGCATCGTGGCGCCGAGCGGAATGACGATGTCGGAGACTTCCTTGCTGATGCCGGTCTCCTCGCACACTTCCATGTTCGTGGGGATGGTGGCGACGGAGGAGCAGGTGCCGAAGGCCGTGGCCGCCGGGCGGAAGAGCTTGGAGAACATCACCTTGGCCGCGCCCTTGCCGCCGCCGAAGCGGGCGTACAGCGGAGAAGAGGCGAGCAGGTAGATGAAGCAGACCGCATAGTAGAGGACGATGGCGCGGGCGTAGTTGGAAACGAAGTCCGAGCCGTGCGTCGCGACGAGAGAGGCGAAGAAGCCGAAGAAGCCGATGGGCGCGTAGTAGGAGATGATCTTGATGACCTTCATGAGGATCTCGGTGAGATCATTGAGGAGCAGCGCCACGCGGGACTCTTTGCCGCCGGTGAGCTGGATGCCGAAGCCGAAGAAGATGGCCGCGACGATCAGCGGGAGGATGGCCTTGCGGGAGAAGAGCTCGGTGAAGTCGGACTTCGTGAAGAAGTTGATGATGAGCGTCGCGATGTCGACCGTGCCGACTTCGGATTCCTCGTAGCTCGGCTCCGAGGTGTAGATGGGGACGATGCGCACGATGATGTACATCAGGATGGCGGCGATGGCAGCCGTTGCGAGGAATGTCGCAATGGTGATGCCCATCACGCGGCCCGCGCGTTTGGCGGAGTTCATATTGGCAATGGCCGAGGAGATGGAGCAGAAGACCATCGGGACGACCACGCAGAACATCATGTTCGTGAAGAGCGTGCCGAGCGGTTCGAGCACCGTGGCGCCCGACCAGAGTGCGCCGACGACGCAGCCGGCGACGATGCCGAGCAGCATGAGCGTGATGAAACCGTACTTTTTCATGAATTTTTTCATTGGAATGACCTCCGGTGCGATTTTCTGTCGATATTTTATCGCGCACGGCTTGCAAAGTAAACAGAATATATGCTATACTGTTTGCAAAAGATGCTGTTTGGAGGCGGCTATGGACGGAACATTTGAAAAGCGCGGATATCTCCTCGAGGATTTCCGTCTCTTTCATCTGAAAGACGACCGCGGCACGAAGGTCGATTATCACTATCACGAGTTCTGCAAGCTCGTGCTGCTGCTCTCCGGGAGCGGCAGCTACATTGTCGAAGGGCGGCGCTACACGCTCAAGAGCGGCGACATCGTCCTCGTGGGCAGCCGCTGCGTACACAAGCCCGAGTTCGAGGAGGGCATAAGCTACGAGCGCATCATCCTCTACATCTCCCCCGCCCTGCTCGCGGCGAGCTCTACAGAGCGCTTTTCGCTCGAGAGCGTGTTTTCCGGTGCGCGCGGGCATGTGCTGCGGCCCTCGGAGGAGGCGCGGCGGCGGTTCCGCTCGCTCGCCGAGGAGCTGGAGGGCGAGATGGCGGACGATTCCGGCGAGGGCGAGATCCTCTCGCGGTGCACGCTGCTGCGGCTGCTCATCGAGATCGACCGCGAGGCGCGCCGCACGGAGGCGGAGATGCCCAAGCCCACGGCGCCGCAGGACGAGAAGATCCTGGCCATCCTCCGTTATATGGAAAGCCACCTCGACGAGGACATTTCCATTGACGATCTGGCGGCGCGGTTTTATATCAGCAAGTACCACATGATGCGCAAGTTCCGCGAGGAGACCGGCACATCCATCCACAACTACTTATCCGACAAGCGGCTGCTCTCCGCGCGGGACATGATCCGCGAGGGCGTTTCCGCCACGGACGCGTGCTTCCGCTGCGGGTTCCGGAGCTACAGCGCGTTTTCGCGCGCTTACGGAAAGTTCTTCGGCGAGACGCCGACCGGACGCATGGCAGTTTCCGCAGAGGCGGACGAATTTGATGAATAATGAGGTGAAACCAATGAAATTTACGAAAATGCAGGGTGCGGGAAACGATTTTGTCATCATCGACGACCGCTCGGGCGCGATCGGCGAGAGCGCCTATTCCGCGCTTGCCGCCGAGGTCTGCCGCCGCCGTCTTTCGATCGGCGCGGACGGCATGATGGTCGTGCTTCCGGCGGAGAACGGCGGCGACTACGCGATGCGCTTTTATAATTCCGACGGCTCGCTCGGCGAAATGTGCGGCAACGGTGCGCGGTGCATCGCGCGCTACGGCCATGACCGCGGCCTCGCGGGCGACATTCAGCGCATCGAAACGACCGCGGGCATCGTGGTCGGGCAGCGCATCGAGGACGATCTCTACTGCGTGCGGCTCAACGACCCCACGGCGGTGGAGGCCGAGGTCGGCATTCCCTGGGAGGACAGCATTCTCTCGGTGTCGTACATCGAGCTCGGCGACCCCGGCATCCCGCACGCGGTGCTGGAGCTGCCGCGATGGGACGAGATGCCGCAGGGCGAGCTGCGCGAGCTCGGCGACTACATCCGCCATTACCCCGCTTTCCCGAAGGGCGCGAACGTCACCTTCCGCAAGATCGTCGGCGAGGACCATGTGAAAGCCGTGACATTCGAGCGCGGCGTGGAGGACTTCACGCTCGCGTGCGGCACCGGCGCGGGCGCCACGGCCGTGGGCATGTTCCTGCGCGGTGAGATGCACGGCGACGCACTGCAGCTTGATTTCCCCGGCGGCGAGCTGCAGGTATCCCTCTGCTCCGAGGGCAGAAAAGTGACCGACATCTACCTCACCGGCCCCGCCACCGTAGTAGCCGAAGGCGAGTACATCGGAAAGTGACACGAAACGAATATAACACGAGCCGCAGGTTTTGTCCTGCGGCTCATGGTTTTTATCGCTCCTGTATTTCCTTGGCGGTGAGGTGTTCGATTCGGATCTCGTAGATTTGGGCGGCTTTGCCGGCGCGGGCTATTTCGGAGTCTACGAGGGATTCGTCGATGTAGTATTTCATGGCGAGGCGCTTGAGGATGGCCATGGCTTCGTCGCCGTGCTCTAAGAGACGGCAGCGGCCGAAGGCTACGGCGCTTTGGAGATAGGGCGCCCAGGCTTCGTCCTTTACGGTCTCGTTGCCGTAGACCGTGAAGCAGACCTTGTCATCGCGGCGGACGGCGTCGGCTTTGTGGCCCTCGTGCGAGCCGTGGAAGTAGATCTTATTCTCTTCCTCGTCGTAGAGGAAGTTCACCGGGACGGCGTAGGGATAGCCGTCGTCGCCGTTCACGGCGAATACGCCGCGGCGGGCACGGAGCAGGAGATCGTGCGCGACATCGTCGCCGCGCACTTTATTTTTCTTTCGCTGCGGTCGGAACATAGGCTCTCTCCCCTATTATTTGATCATTTCTTCGAACTCGTCCTCGGTGATGACCGGGATGCCGAGCGTGCGCGCTTTGTCGAGCTTGCTGCCCGCCGCTTCACCTGCGAGGACATACGCCGTCTTCTTCGAGACCGAGCCGGACGATTTGCCGCCGAAGGATTCGATGATGGCGCTCGCCTCATCGCGCGTGTACTTGGAGAGGGAGCCGGTGAGGACGAAGGTCTTGCCGAGGAAGCGGTTGTCGCGCCGCTCCTCGCGGCTGACCATATTGACGCCCGCCTCGCGAAGGCGCGCGAGCTGATGCTGCGTCTGCGGGTTTTCCGCCCACGAGACGATGCTCTGCGCCGTGATGGGGCCGATGTCGTCCACGGCGGTCAGCTCGGCGAGCGAAGCGTTTTCGAGCGCTTCCATCGAGCCGAACGTGCGGGCGAGCACTTTGGCGGCCTTCGAGCCGACCTGACGGATGCCGAAAGCGCACAGGAGGCGGGAGAGATCCTGTTCCTTGCTCTTTTCGATCTCCGCGATGAGATTTTCCGCGGACTTTTTGCCCATGCGCTCGAGCGTGGCGATGCTCTGCGCATCGAGATCGTAGAGGTCGGCCGGAGTCTTCACCATGCCGTTATTCGTGAGCGCTTCGGCGAGCGAGAAGCCGAGGCCCTCGATGTCCATGCCCTCGCGCGAGGCGAAGTGGACGAGCGTGCGCAGACGCTGGGCGGGGCACTCCACGCCGGTGCAGCGGTAGGCCGTGCCGTCCGGGTCGCGCTCGACCGGGGAGCCGCACTCCGGGCACACATCCGGAATGCGGAACGGCACCGTGCCCTCAGGACGCTTGGAGAGATCCACGCGCAGCACTTCGGGGATGATCTCCCCCGCTTTGCGCACGATGACCGTGTCGCCGATGCGCACATCGAGCTTGTCGATGAAATCCTGATTGTTGAGCGTGGCCGCCGTGACGGTCGTGCCGGCGAGGCGGACGGGATCCACCACGACCTTCGGCGTGAGCACGCCGGTGCGTCCGACCTGCACGATGATGTCGCGCACGACGGAGGGCTTCTCCTCCGGGGGATATTTATAGGCGACTGCCCAGCGCGGCGCTTTGGCCGTGCTGCCGAGCACGACGCGCTGCGCGAGGTCGTTGATCTTGATGACGGCGCCGTCGATGTCGAAGGGATAATTCTCGCGCGTTTCGCCGATGCGGCGCACTTCCTCGCAGCACTCATCGATCGTACGGAACACCTTGTGCGGCACGGTGTAGAAGCCGAGCTTTTCGAGCATGTCGAGCGATTCGGCGTGCGTTTTCGGCTGCTCGCCGGAGGTGAGCTGCACATTGAAGACGATGATGTCGAGCTTGCGCTCCTTCGTGACCTTCGGGTCGAGCTGGCGCATGGAACCGGCGGCAGCGTTGCGCGGGTTCGCGAGCAGCGTTTCGCCCTCGATCTCGCGGCGGCGGTTGTGCTCCAAGAACACCTCGCGCGCCATGTACACCTCGCCGCGCACGATGAGGCGCTCGGGCGCATTCTCGAGCTTGAGCGGAATGTTGCGCAGCACGCGAAGGTTTTCGGTCACGTCCTCGCCGGTCGTGCCGTCGCCGCGCGTGGCGCCCTGCCGGAATACGCCGTTCCGGTACTCGAGCGCCATGGAAAGGCCGTCGATCTTCGGCTCGACCGTGTAGACCGGCGTGCCGCCGAGGGCTTCGTTCGTTTTGCGGATGAAGTCCTTTAGCTCATCGTAGGAGAAAACGTCGCTGAGCGACTCGAGCGGCACCTCGTGGTGCACCGGGGAGAATTTCTCCGAGCGGTGGCCGCCGACGTGCTGCGTCGGGGAGTCGGGCGTGATCGTCTCGGGGTGCTCCTCCTCGAGGATCTCGAGCCGGCGCATCATCGCGTCGTACTCAAAGTCGGAGATGGTGGGAGCGTCTTTATCGTAGTAGGCTATGGAATGGCGGCGTAGGTCTGCGCGAAGCTGTTCGATCTCCTGCAAATAATCCATCGTTTTTCTCCTTATCTCCGAATAAATCTATCAACCGAGCATCTCATGCAGAGCGCTCAGGACGCCGAGCTTGCCGGACTCGTAGGTGAGTCCGCCCTGCAGGAAGCCGAGGTACGGCTCGCGCACGGGGCCGTCGCACGAGAGCTCGAGCGAGGCGCCCTGAATGAAGGTGCCGGCGGCCATGACGACCGGGCTGTCGTAGCCGGGCATCGGGGCGGGCACGGGGGCTGCAAAGCTGTCGACCGGGGAGCCCTTCTGGATGCCCTGACAGAACTTCACGAGGTTGTCGGCGGTCTGCAGGCGGATGGTCTGAATGATGTCGGCGCGCTTTTCCGTGGAGGCGGGGAAGCTCTCAAAGCCGAGCTCTTCGAGCATGCCGGCGGCGAACGCCATGGTCTTGAGCGCCTGCGACACGGTGTGCGGCGCGAAGAAGAAGCCCTGGAAGAGCGTGCGGTTCACGCCGAGGGAGGCACCGCACTCGCTGCCGATGCCGGGGAGCGTGAGCCGCTCGGCGGCGTGCTCTACAAGATCCGCGCGGCCGGCGATGTATCCGCCCATCGGGGCGAGGCCGCCGCCGGGGTTTTTGATGAGGGAACCGGCGATGAGGTCCGCGCCGAGCGCGGTCGGCTCGCATTCCTCGGTGAACTCGCCGTAGCAGTTGTCGACGACGACCGCCGTATCGGCGCATCCGGCCTTGACGGCCTTGACGATTTTTCCGATCTCCTCGACATGGAGGGCGCGGCGGGGTGCGTAGCCGCGGCTGCGCTGCACGAAGGCGACGGCGGGGCGGAGAGACGCCACGCGCTTGGTGATGCCCTCGTAGTCGGGGCCGCCGTCGGGCGCGAGCTCGAGCTGTTCATAATGAATGCCGAGCGAGGCGAGCGAGCCGCGGCCGCTGCCGGTGATGGCGGTGTGGAGCGTGTCGTACGGCGCGCCGGTCACGGCGAGCATCGTCTCCCCCGGCTGCAGCGAGCCGTAGAGCGCGCAGGCGATGGCGTGGGTGCCGTTTACGAAGGTCGTGCGCACGAGCGCACTCTCCGCGCCGAACACATCGGCGTAGACTTTTTCGAGCGTCTCGCGGCCGAGATCATCGTAGCCGTAGCCGGTCGTACCGGCGAAGCAGGACTCGGACACGCGGTGGGCGCGGAAGGCATCGAGCACGCGCTTCGTGCCGGCCTCCGCGTTTTTTTCAAAGGAACGGAATGTGGGCTGCAGGCGCTCCTCCACCTGTTCGGCGAGGGCGGAAAGCTGTTCGTAAGTCATCGGTTTACTCCAGTTCGTTTACAATGGCGCGGAAGGTGTCGCCGCGCTCGACAAAGTTTTTGAAGTGGTCAAAGGACGCGCACGCCGGAGAGAGCAGCACGAGGTCGCCCTCCTTCGCGCTCTTCGCGGCGGCGAGCACCGCGGAGCGGAAATCATCGATCTTCGTGATGGGGAGCTTTTGCGCGTCGTAGTATTTCGAGTTCGTCACGGCCGCATAGATCTTGTCCGCCGTGAAGCCGGTGAGGAAGAGCGATTTTACATGCAGGCAGATCTCGTCGCCGAGCGCATCGAACGGGATGTGCTTATCGTAGCCGCCCGCGATGAGGATGGGCTTCTGCCGCAGGGCGTGGAGGCCGGCGGTCGTGCGCGTGGGGCTCGAGGCGATGGAGTCGTTGCAGTAGGTGACGCCGTGCAGCGTGCGGATCATCTCGAGGCGGTGCGCCACACCGGCGAACGATTCGGCGACAGCGCGGCAGTTTTCGTCCGAGACGATGCCGTCCGTTGCAGCAAAGGCCGCCATATAGTTTTCAACATTATGTAAACCCGGTATGCGGATATCATCGGCCTTCATGAGAGGCTCGGCTTTGCCCTCGCGCGCGCGGTAGATGATGCCCTCGCGCAGGAAAGTGCCGTTTTCGGGCTCGGTCTCGCGGGAGAAGAAGCGCACGGAGCCCGGGCACTCGGCGGCGAAGGAGCGCGTGATGGCGTTGTCCGCGTTGAGGACGGTGACGCCGGTCTTATCCTGCCCGAGGAATACCTGCTTTTTGGCGGTCTGATAGTCCTCGTAGCTCGGGTGGACATCGAGGTGGTTCGGGGAGACATTCGTCACGACGGAGATGTCGGGGCGGCAGACCATGCTGTGCAGCTGGAAGGAGCTGAGCTCGAGCACGGCCCAGTCATCGGCGGTCATCTCGGGCGTTTTGTCGAGGAGCGGCGTGCCGATGTTGCCGCCGAGGAACACGCGATAGCCCTGCGCCTTGAGGAGCTCGGAGATGATAGTGGTCGTGGTGGTCTTGCCGTCCGAGCCGGTGACGGCAATGATGCGGCACGGGCAGATGGAGAAGAAGGCCTCCATTTCGGATGTGAGCAGCGCGCCGCGCGCTTTGGCGGCGGCAAGCTCGGGCGTGAACGGGTGCAGACCGGGCGTGCGGAAGATGACGTCCTCGGTGAGATCCGATAAGTAGGTCTCCCCAAGGAACAGTCTGCATCCCGCCGCTTCGAGCCGGGCGGCTTCGGTCTCGCCGAATTTTTCGCGCGTGCGTTTATCCCGCACCGAGGGGGAGAAGCCGGCATCGAGCAGGAGCTGCAGGAGCGGCGCGTTGCTCACGCCGAGCCCGACGACGGCAATGCTTTTGCCGCGGAGCGAGTTTATGTAATCGGTAAGTGTCATGATATCCTCCGATAGGTAGAGTCTTTAACTAAGTTATTATACTCTTATTCGGAAAATATTTCAACATCAATTGACATTTTCGGAAGAAACGGTTAAAATACTTCACCGAGAAGTCAAGCAGCCGCGGGCACGAGGCGAAAGCCTGTGCGTGAGGAAAGTCCGGGCTCCACAGGGCAAGGATAACGGGTAACGCCCGCCGGGGGTGACCCCAGGACAAGTGCAACAGAGATATACCGCCCGCTTTGCGGGTAAGGGTGGAAAGGCGAGGTAAGAGCTCACCCATCGTCCGGAGACGGAACGGTGCTGTAAACTCTATCCGGAGCAACGCCGTGGAGGGACATACGACCGGCCCGGTCGTCCCGAGGAGGCGGCTGGAACGCATCGGCAACGGTGCGTCTAGATAGATGGCTGCGCAGACAGAACCCGGCTTACAGACT
>CAZKGZ010000047.1:0-5973 GCA_964552365.1 uncultured Oscillospiraceae bacterium
TACGGAGTTCCCGTCCTTCAGCGCCCTGCTCGACGCCTTCTACCGCGCCAAGGACAAGACGGAGAGTCTCCGCCGCCGCAGCGCCGCCCTCCCGCGTACGGCGAAAACGGCGCGCGACCGCCTGCAGCGCAAGATCGCAGCGCGCGAGCAGGAGCTTCTGGAGACCGAGAAACGCGAGGAATACCGCCGCCGCGGCGACCTCATCACGGCAAATATGTACCGCCTGCAGCGCGGCATGCGCTCGTTTGAGGCGCAGGACTACTATGAGCCGGACTGCCCGACCGTGACCGTGCCGCTCGATGCGCGCAAAACGCCGCAGCAGAACGCCGCGCTCAACTATAAGCTCTATACGAAAGCCAAGACCGCCAACCGCATGCTCACCGAGCTGCTCGCTTCCGCGCGCGAGGACGAGGCGTACCTCGAGAGCGTTCTCGATGAGCTCTCGCGCGCCGAGTGCGACCGCGACCTCTCGGACATCCGCCGCGAGCTCGTGGACGCGGGGTACATCAAGGAGAAAACGCAGGGCAAACGCCCGAAGCAGCCCGCCGCACGCCGTCCCATGCGCTTCGTGTCCGACAGCGGCACGGAGATCCTCGTCGGGCGCGGCAATGTGCAGAACGACGAGCTGACGCTCCGCACGGCGCGCCGCACGGATCTGTGGCTGCACGTGCAGAAGATCCCCGGCAGCCACGTGATCGTCTCACAGGCGGAGGGGGAGGCGGACGAGGAGACCGTGCATCAGGCCGCCGTGCTCGCCGCCACCTACTCGCAGGCCAAGGGCGGCGGCAAGGTCGCCGTGGACTGCACGCAGGTGCGCTTCGTGAAAAAGCCCTCCGGCGCGAAGCCCGGCCGCGTCATCTACACCGACTACCGCACCCTCATCGCCTCCGCCGACGAAGCCCTCGCCGAACGGCTGCGAAAAGATTGAAAAAGCACAGAAAAAGTTCTTGCATTTCCGGGTAGGATATGGTATCCTATCTGAGCGTGTGCGTTTGGCACAGCATATCAAGGCGGTCCGCTGCCGCAGCGCTTACGCGGTATGAACGTCTCATGAAAAGGAAGGATCATCATGGATCTCATCAAAACCCTCACCGCGAACTACATGAAGCCGGAGCTTCCCGAAATGAACGTCGGCGACACCGTCCGTGTCACCCTGCGCGTCAAGGAAGGCACCCGCGAGCGTACCCAGGTGTTTGAAGGCACCATCATCGCCAGAAAGCATGGCGGCATCAACGAAACCATCACCGTCCGCCGCATCTCCTACGGCGTCGGCTGCGAGAAGGTTTTCCCGGTGCACTCTCCCAGCATCGTCTCCGTCGAGACCATCCGCCGCGGCAAAGTCCGCCGCGCCAAGCTGTACTACCTCCGCGACCGCGTGGGCAAGGCAGCCAAGGTCAAAGGTCTTATCAACTAAGTCAAAAAAGCGGCATGCACCGTTCGGTGCGTGCCGTTTTTTTGCGCTTCGCTTCGTTCGGATGCAGGCATCCGAACGAGGGGCTTGCACTCCGCTCCGCGCCTCGGTTGCCCGCGGAGCGGGCAATTCGACACTCCGCTCCGTGAGAAGAATTATTGCCGACGCGCATGTCGCCGGCAATAATGATCTCACCCTATTTGCGCCTGCGGGCGCAAACTCTGCGAGGCTTGCGCTCGTTCCCGCCGGATGGCGGGAACATTGCGAGGATCCCTTAATATGCTCAGAGGCCCTCCCGATCATTCGGGAGAGCCTCTTTTCTGTTATTCTGCGAATACGACGATCTTGCCGTCTTTTACGGTGAGGGCTATGTGCTTGGCGGCGGACTTGCGGCGGTCTATGATCTCTTCGGCGATGGCGTCTTCGATGTCCTTCTGGATGAGACGCTGCAGGTTGCGCGCGCCGTAGGTGGCGCTGTAGCCCTTTTCGCCGAGGTAGTTCGTGACGCTCTCGTCCCAGGTGAGCTCGGTGCCGCGCTCGGCCATGGCATCGCGCAGCTCGCCGAGCATGAGGCCGGCGATGGCGCGGATGTTCTCCTCCGTGAGATGGCGGAAGCAGATGATCTCGTCCACGCGGTTGATGAACTCGGGGCGCAGGAACTCGTTGAGCGCCTTCACGGCCTTCTCCTTGCCCTGCTCGTCCGCACTCATGTTGAAGCCGACGCTGCCGGTGCGCTTGTCGCTGCCGGCGTTCGTGGTCATGACGATGACGGTGTTCTCGAAGTTCACGGTGCGGCCCTGCGCATCGGTGATGCGGCCCTCGTCGAGGATCTGCAGCAGGATGTTCATGACATCCGGGTGCGCCTTTTCGATCTCGTCGAAGAGGATGACGCTGTAGGGCTTGCGGCGGATCTTCTCGGTGAGCTGTCCGGCCTCGTCGTAGCCGACGTATCCCGGAGGCGAGCCGATGATGCGCGATACGCTGAATTTTTCCATGAACTCGGACATATCGAGCCGGATGAGCGATTCGGGCGCATTGAAGAGGTCGGCGGCGAGCCGCTTGACGAGCTCGGTCTTGCCGATGCCGGTCGAGCCGACGAAAATGAAGCTCACGGGCTTGCGCTTGGACTGCAGTCCCGCGCGGCTGCGCTTGATGGCGGCGCACACGGTGTCCACGGCCTCGTCCTGCCCGATGATGTGCGCCTTGAGCCGTCCGGCGAGACCGGAGAGACGCTCGTACTCATCGGCGCGGATGTTCGAGGCGGGGATCTTTGTCCACAGCTCAATGATGTGCGCGAGGTTCTCGGCAGTGAGCTCCGGCGCGCCCTTGGCTTCGATCTGCGAGAGCTCGTTCTTGAGCTGCAGGTCGCGGCTGCGAAGCTCGGCGAGCTTCTCAAAGTCGCCGTCGCCTGCGGTGCCGCTCAGCAGGAGCTCGCGCTCCTTGTCGAGATCGGCGCATTCTTTCTTGATCTCGGCGGCGCGTTCGATCTCGCGGCTGTGCAGGTTCACATCCGAGCACGCCTCGTCGATGAGGTCGATGGCCTTGTCGGGGAGGAAGCGGTCGGTGATATAGCGCTCGGAGAGCGTCACGGCGAGGCGGCACATATCGTCCGGGATCTTCACGCCGTGGAAGTCTTCATAGTACTTGCGGATGCCCTTGAGGATCTCCACGCTGTCGGCGACGGAGGGCTCGGCAACGGTCACGGGCTGGAAGCGCCGCTCGAGCGCCGCGTCCTTTTCGATGTGCTTGCGGTACTCGTTGAAGGTGGTCGCGCCGATGACCTGGATCTCGCCGCGCGAGAGGGCGGGCTTGAGGATATTGGCGGCGTTCATGCTGCCCTCGGCGTCGCCTGCGCCGACGATGTTGTGCACCTCGTCGATGACGAGGATGATGTTGCCCTCGCGGCGGATCTCCTCGATGAGCCCCTTCATGCGGGACTCGAACTGGCCGCGGAACTGCGTGCCGGCCACGAGCGCGGTGAGATCGAGCAGGAACACCTGCTTGTCGCGCAGCTTCGCGGGCACATCGCCCGCGGCGATGCGCTGGGCGAGACCCTCGGCGATGGCCGTCTTGCCGACGCCCGGCTCGCCGATGAGGCAGGGGTTGTTCTTCTGGCGGCGGTTGAGGATCTGAATGACGCGCTCAAGCTCCTCGGCGCGTCCGATCATGCGGTCGAGCTTGCCCGCGCGGGCGCGGTCGGTGAGCGAGATGCAGTAGTTGTCGAGGAACTTCCGCTTCTTGCGCTGCTCGCCGCCCTCCTTCGGGCGCGTGCGGCTCTCGCCCTCGGACGGGGCGCTATCGCGGCTCTCGCCGTTATTGGCGTTGTTCTGCGCGCCGAAGAGACGGTTCAGGAACGGGAACGTGGCGGTCTTGCCGTCATCGTCCGTGCTGTCATCGTCGTTGTTTTCGATGTTCATGAGGTCATCGCCATTGCCGTTGAGCGACTGCATGGCCTCCATCATCTCGGAAGAGAGCCCGTCGAGGTCTTCATCGTTGATGCCCATTTTGGAAATGATGTCGTCAATGGGCTTGATGTGCAGCTCGCGGGCGCACTTGAGACACAGTCCCTCCTGATGGGACTGTCCGTTTTCGATCCGATTGATAAACACGACTGCCATGTTTTTATGGCACCGTGCGCAAAGAGTAGGCTGCATAATTTATCTCCTAAAATCTATATGATCGGCATCAGATGCCGAGAAAATGCACGAGAATTTTTCTGTCCATGAACCACGACACGAGGAACGTATCCGAGAGCGTGTCCTGCGAAATGAGCAGGCCGCCGAACCGCAGCGCCCAGGCGATGACCGTGCAGAACGCGAGACCCTGCAGAAGGCCGGTCACGGCGCCGCCGATGTCGTCGACAGCCTCGTGATTCGGGATCTGGAAGCTGATGTTCGGGATGTTGCCGATGACGGTGAGCAGGATGAGGATCATCGTAAAGGCAATGATGAACCCGCCCACATACGCGATGCGGGTGCACAGCACCTCCACGACCGCGTCGAGAAGGTCGGTGCCCTGCTCCTCGGCGTAGGCCACGGCCTCGTCTGCGAGCTGCTCGGACGTGGACTCGTAGATGCCCATGCCCTCATAGGTGAGCGTGCAGAACTCCGTCTTGCGGTCGGGGTACTGCGCGAAAAAGTCCTTTACGGACAGCCCGGTGCTGTCGATGCCCATGGCGGGGCGGACGGTCTTTTCGACCACGTTGACCTCCACAAAGCCGCTCGCGAACGGCCGCAGCGCGTCGATGACCTCACCGGAGTAGGTCTGCGAGACAAGATTCGCGCCGTACACGGAAACGACGAACGCAATAAGGCTGCATATGCCCATGATCAAGCCTTTTTTGTAGCCCGACCATACGCAGAAAATGAGTATGGCGAGGAACAGAAGACTCAAAACCGTTTTCATAGGAACCCTCCTTCAAAAAGGATCATTGACCGAAATCGATCTGCATGATGCCGGACGCACCGGCGTACAATGCGCGGCTCTCCGCGCACAGAAAGACCTGATGCACATCCTCGCGCGGCTGGCAGCAGATGAGCTCCTCGAGCTCCGAGGTGTAAAGCGCGGATTCGCTGCCGGAAAAGAGCACGAGCACCTGCTCGCCGTACACCGACATCGCGAGCACATCGCGCTCGGAAGCGCTCCGCCCGAGCGTCTCGCCGGCGGCGGAGAACATACCGATCTCCGTTTTCTCATCGCCCTTCACGGCGATCGCCGCGCGGTCGGAGCCGAACGAATACGCGCTCACCTCCGCGCCGTCGAAGCGGTGCGAAGCCGTGAGAGTGCCGTCCGCGCCGACAAAGTAGAGCGCCCGGTCCGTCACGGCGGCCACGGTGCCGTCGGAGAGAAAGCCGAGATCGAGAAATGTTTCGCCCTCAACGGCAAATTCCGCGGTCTGCTCCTCGCTGTCGATGCGGTAGAAGCGGAGAGCGGAGCCGGTGTCCGTCGTGCCGCACACGCACAGTACGCCGTCCGCGCTCGTGCGCGCCGTCGAAGGCGTCATGCTCGAGAGCGTCAGACGGAAAAGCGCCGTGAGATCGGTGTCATACACCATCACGCATCCGAGCATTCCCTCTCTCTCCGTTATGACGGTGAGAAGGCCGGAATCGTTCACGTCGGCGGCGAGAATGCCGCCCTCGGCCGCCGAATCGCAGCTCGAGCCGTCCGGATAGAGGACGGAAAAGGCCGCCTCGCCCGGCTCATAGAATACCGCGCTCTTGGAGCTTGCGGCGCAGCGCGGGGAGGTGTACTCGCCGTCGAGCTCCGCCACGCACTTTCCCGCGGAGGAAAAGAGCTGCGCGCCGCTGCTCGTCACCGCCGCAAGGCCGTTGCCCGCCGAGGCGAAATACGCATTTTCGCCCTCGAGCAGAACAAAGCCGTTCTGCTTCTGCAGTGCCGCCGCGCGCGGCTGCACGATGCAGAACACCGCCAGCGTGAGCGCGATCACCAGCAGCGCGATCGATGCGATCAGCACCCGGTTCGGACTGCGCGGCTCGGTTTCACTTTTATCAGAATGCATCAAAACCTCCGAAAAATCAAGGGGACAATTTTGCCTGCAAGTT
>CAZKGZ010000047.1:6073-8646 GCA_964552365.1 uncultured Oscillospiraceae bacterium
TCCCGCATCATTTCCCCGGCGGGGCCGTCGTACCACACGCGGTGCATGTAGAGCCCCTGCGGGGGCATGGTGGGGCCGGTGAGACGGCGGTCGCGCGTCTCCAGAAGCGCGGGGATGTCCTCGGGACGGAGCTTGCCGTAGCTTGCGAACACCATCGTGCCGACCATGGCGCGCACCATGTTGTAGAGGAAGCCGTCCGCGCACACGCGCACGGTGATGATGTCGCCCTCGCGCTCGGCCTCGCACCAGTACACGGTGCGCACGGTCGTTTTCGTCTCCGTGCCGACGGAGCGGACGGCGGCAAAATCGTGCGTGCCCTCAAAGGCCTTCGCGGCGGCTTTCATCTCGTCGATGTTGAGCCGCGAGGGGTAGAAGCACACGCGCTTATCGAGGAACGGATCGGGGATGCGGCTGTTGAGAATGCGGTAGATATACTCTTTCTTTAGGCACGAGCCGATGGCGTTGAAGCTCTCGTCTACCTCGCACGCGCGCGTTACGGCGATGTCGCCGGGCAGCCGCGCATTGAGCGCGAGCGGGATCTTGTCGATCGGCACGGTGCACTCCGAGCGGAAATTCGCGCAGTAGCGGATGGCATGGACGCCCGCATCGGTGCGCCCGCATCCGGTCACATGGACGCTCTGCCCGATGACGAGCGCGATGGCTTCCTCCACGGTCTGCTGCACCGTGATCTGGTCGGCCTGCCGCTGCCAGCCGTGATAGGCCGAGCCGTCGTAGCGGAGGCGAAGGGCGATATTTCTCACACCGCGTACCTCGTGAGGACGATGGCCCCGGCGAGAATGAGCACCCACAGCGCGAGCGCGATGTAGTCATTGCGCCCCATGGTGAGCACCTTCATGCGCGTGCGGCCCTCGCCGCCGTTGTAGCAGCGGCACTCCATCGCGGTGGCAAGCTCATCGGCGCGCCGGAACGCGCTCACAAAGAGCGGCACGAGGATGGGGAGCAGCGCCTTGGCGCGGTGTACGAGTCCGCCGCTGTCGAAGTCCGCGCCGCGCGCCTTCTGTGCGGAGATGATCTTGTCGGTCTCCTCGATGAGCGTGGGGATGAACCGCAGCGCGATGCTCATCATCATGGAGAGCTCGTGCACCGGAAAATGTACTTTCTTGAGCGGCGTGAGCAGGCGCTCGAGGCCGTCCGTGAGCTGCAGGGGAGAGGTGGTATAGGTGAGCAGGAACGTGCCGCACACGAGCAGGATGATGCGCAGCACCATGAGCACGGCGCGCTTGACGCCGTTATCCGTGATGCGGAAGATCCACCACGAGCACAGCTCGTTGCCGTCGGAGTAGAAGAGATTGAGCACCGCCGTGAGCACGACGATGACGATGAGCGGCTTGAGGCCGTTGAAGAGCGCCTTCGGCCGGATGTGCGAGAGCGCCACGCACGCTACGAGCGAGAGCAGCACGAGCGCCGTTGCGCTGAAGTTGTTCGCCGTGAAGAGCGCGGCGATGTAGAGCACCACGGCAATGATCTTCGTGCGCGGGTCGAGCCGGTGCACGATCGTGTCGCCGGGGAAGTACTGGCCGAGCGTGATGTCCTTCAGCATGCGGCACCCTCCTTTCGGCGCAGCAGCTCTTCGGCGAGGGCTTTGGCGGTGTAGATGCCGGCGGGGATGTCCGTGCCGCGCCGCCGCAGTTCCTCGGCGAGCGAGGCGGCACCCGGGATGCCGAGCCCCATTTCGCGCAGCTCCTCGCTGTGTTTGAATATCTCCGCGGGCACGCCGTCAAAGGCGACCGCGCCGTGCCGCATGACGATGAGCCGCTCGGCGTTCTCCGCCGCCACGTCCATGTCGTGCGTCACGAGCACCACGGTGCTGCCGGTCTCGGCGCGGTAGGCGGCGATATTCTCGAGAATGTCGCGGCACCCCGCGGGATCGAGTCCCGCCATCGGCTCATCGAGCACGAGCACCTCCGGCCGCATGGCCATCACGCCCGCGATCGCAATGCGCCGCTTCTGACCGCCCGACAGCTCGAGCGGGGACTTGTCAAAGAGCTTTTCCTTCACGCCCGCGAACTTCGCGCCGAAGCGCACATGCTCGTCGATCTCCTGCTCGGAGAGCCCCATGTTCTTCGGCCCGAACGCGATGTCGCGGTAGACCGTCTCCTCAAAGAGCTGATACTCCGGGTACTGGAACACGAGCCCCACGCGGAAACGCACGCCGCGCAGCGCCTCCTTCGAGCGGTGGATATCCTCGCCGCCTAAAAGAACGCGCCCCGAAGCGGGCTTCAGAAGTCCGTTGAGCTGCTGAATGAGCGTGGATTTCCCGCTGCCGGTGTGCCCGATGAGCGCAGCATACTGCCCCGCGGGAATGTCCAGATCGATATTGTCAAGAGCAACTTTTTCAAACGGCGTCCCGGTCCCATAAACATACCGGACCGCCTCCAAACGAATATCGGGCATAATAAGATTCCTATCTGAAGAATTTCGGATAAAAGGTTGTGCCGAGGAGGAAA
The DNA here is from genome assembly GCA_964552365.1 of uncultured Oscillospiraceae bacterium. Classification (GTDB taxonomy): domain Bacteria; phylum Bacillota; class Clostridia; order Oscillospirales; family Oscillospiraceae; genus Apopatocola. The sequence goes on from CAZKGZ010000047.1 coordinate 8,542, forward strand.
CCCCTCAGTCAGCCCAAGGGCTGCCAGCTCCCCTTTCAGGGGAGCCTTTGGGGATGCGGGACTTCCTTTGCTTAATGCAGTTGAGGCACTTAACTTGGCTCCCCT
>CAZKGZ010000048.1:0-8512 GCA_964552365.1 uncultured Oscillospiraceae bacterium
GCGAAGAGGGCCATAAAGGAAGCGCCCATGCCGTTCATGACCATGATGTTGCCGAGCTTCGTAGGATCGTCGATGTGGAACGCAAAGCGGAGCAGGAAGAACCAGATGGTAATATCCAGCATGCCGAGGCCGACAACGGTGAAGCCCATAACGGAACCGGACGAGAACGCCACGCGGAGGCCCTTGTTGAGGCTCTCGGAAGCGGCCTGCGCGGTGCGGGCGTTGGAGTTGGTGGCAATTTTCATGCCGATGAGGCCGGCGAGCATCGACCAGATGCCGCCCGTGACGAATGCGAACGGGGTAAACTTGGAGAGCATGTGGCCATCGGAGGCGAACGCGATAACAAGCAGGACCACGAACACCACGGCGAAGACCTTCAGTACGGTGGTGTACTGACGCTTCAGGTACGCATTGGCACCCTCACGAATGGCTGCAGCCAGCTTCTTCATTCGATCGTTGCCTTCGGAATAGCCCATGACTTTCTTTGCCTGAAAAACGGCAAAGAGACCGGCTACGACTGCACCGACGAAGCCGATCCAAAACAGTTTGTCCAAATACTTTCACTCCTCTTAAGTTTTAATGCGGGACTAAATGCTGGGGTATCAGGGCAATAAGATATGTTACAGGAAAGTTAGCCGAAAATCAAGTCTTTTTTTCAAGAAAATCGTTATTTTTAGAAATATTTTATCAAAAATTTTTCGCACACCCCCAAAATCCCCCCAAAATCCGAATTTCCGACCGAGATGCATGCAATTTTTCCCCTCCGATTATGCATTTTCCGGCCAACCGGTTCGCTTTTTCCGCGCTTGCGGATCTGCTGCATCCGATCCGCTGCAGCAGAGACTTTGATCGGCCGCATTGTGCCGCTCTTGACAATTCAAAATATTGCGGTTAGTATGTGGGGGCTATGAAAAAGTTCTTTTTTATTTTTGTTCTTGCCCTTTCGCTGCTTTTGACGGCGGGGTGTTCGGAGGCGGCTTTGGATCTGTTCTTTCCGGAGGCTTCGCCTACGGCGGAGAGTGAGGCGACTGCCTCTCCTACGGCCGAGCCGACCGCGACACCCGAGCCTACGGCCACACCGGAGCCGACCGCCGAGCCGCTCGTGGCCTATACCGGCGAGATCCGGCACATATTCTTCCACAGCCTCATCGTCTATCCCGAGATGATATTCACCGACCGCGAGACGCCGATGGGCGGCTACAACGCCGGGTTCTCGGAAAAAGCAGAGCTCGAGAAGATCCTGCCGCAGCTCTATGAGCGCGGGTATGTGCTCTATGACCTCAACGAGTGCTATGAAATGGTCGACGGGAAAATGCAGCGCAAGGAGATCCTCCTGCCCGAAGGGAAAATGCCGCTCATCCTCTCTGTGGACGATGTGGCCTACGCCTACGGCGACGGCTACGCGAGCCGCCTGTATGTGGACGAAAACGGCGACCTTCTCTACGAGGTGCCGAATCCCTCCGGCGGCGTGGATATCATGCCCGACGGCGATGTGATGGGCGTGGTCGATGCGTTCGTGGAAGAGCATCCCGATTTCGCGTGGAACGGCCATAAAGGCACGATCGCACTGACCGGCTTTCAGGGCGCGTTCGGTTACGAGAGCTACGACGATCCCGATTGTCAGGTCGAGATAAAAAAAGTCGCCGATGCGCTGCGCGCGGAGGGCTGGAACTTCGCCAGCCACAGCTACACGCACAACTCCGGCGTCTACGGCTTCTGGGGCAGCGGCTGCATCCCCGATAAGATCTATTACGACATCAACAAATGGGTCGACCGCGTATCACCATGGATCGGCGAGACGAATCTCTTCCTCGCCCCCTTCGGCTACCGCGCCACCGGCGAAGCACTGCAGTACATTTTAGATGCCGGCTTCAACATCTACTGCACCGTGGACGACCATGTGGTCAACGAGCTGTACGACAACTACGCGCTTCAGTCCCGCATCGAGATCGGCGGCTACTCCATGACCTACTACACCGACCTCCTAAACGAACTCTTCTTCGACGTAGACAGCGTCCTCGACCCCGACCGCCCGCCGGTCATATACGAATAACGCAAACATCCGCTCACCGAATTGGCGAGCGGATGTTTGCGGTTTATAAGGTTACTTCGTTTTCTTCGTAATAGCCCCCAAAAGCTTATGCAGCGGGGTCACGGTGCGGTAGTAGTGGCGGTAGACTTCGGTGTAGATCTTTTTGTAGAGCTTGTGCTCCTCTTTGTCCGGCGTGAAGGTGTCGCGGATGCGGACCATGTGGGCGATGGCGTCCTCGTAGGTGGCGTATTCGCCGAGCGCGATGAAGGAGCAGATGGCGGCGCCGAGGGCGCAGGATTCGTTCGTCTGGATGCGGGAGACCGGAAGCCCGAACATATTCGCCGTGATCTGGCAGATCTCATCGCTGCGGCTGCCGCCGCCGCCGAGATACAGGTGGCGGATCTTCAGCCCCGAGCGCCGCTCCATGCCGTACATGCCGTCCATGAGGGCAAAGTTCAGCCCCTCGATGATGGCGCGGTACATGTGGTATTTCGTGTGGTGGTCGGTGAAACCGATCATCGCGCCGCGGGTGTTCGGCGTGGAGAGACCCGGCGTCCAGTGCGGAAGCACGAGCAGACCGTCGCTTCCCGCGGGAATATCGGCGAGATGCTTGTTGAGAAGCTCCTCTGCAGAGCAGCCGAGCGCCTTGGCCGCTGCGGCTTCCTCCTGCGCAAAGTTCTGCTTGAACCATGTGAGCATCCAGTAGCCGCGCAGGATCTGGATCTCGGGGTTATACATGTCGTTCGGAACGGCGGGGTATGCCGGCATGAACGGCGTGGGCTCAAAGTATTTTTTGCATGTGAACTGCACCGTGCAGCTCGTGCCGAACGAGAGTGCCGCCTGATCCTCACGGATGACGGAAAGACCGATGGTCTCGCAGCCCTTGTCCGAGCCGGTGGCGAGGATCGGCAGTCCCTCCGGAATGCCGGTAAGGCGCGATGCCTCGGGCGTGATGCCGCCGAGTACGGTGCCGGACGGCACGATCTCGCACAGCTTCTCCTGCGGAATGTCGTACACGCAGCGCGTAAGGCCGTTTTTGTCCCAGGTGCGGGTCTTGTAATCATACGGGATCTTCGCGAGAAGGCTTGCACTGCTGTCGGCTACGCGCCCGGTAAGGCGGTAGTTGAGGTAGGTGGACAGGCAGACATATTTATCCGTGGCCGCCCACAGCTCCGGCTCATTTTCGGAGATCCAGTTGCACGCCGAAGTGCGGTGAAGCATATCGATGGTCTCGGTCATGCCCACGAGCGCGAAAAGCGCCCTGCGGTCGGCGGGGATGGGCTTCGGATGCTCGGCCTGCCGCTGATCCATCCAGAGGATGCAGTCGCGCAGCGGTCGCCCGTCCTTGCCCATGCACACGGTCGTGTCGCGGAATACCGTCACGGCTGCGCTTTTGGCGCGGGCAAAATCCTCCGGCGAGCTGTCCTTCAGGCGCTGTGACACGGCGCACATATGCTCAAAATAGAAATCCGGCCGCTGCTCCGCCCAGTTGGGATTCCGTGAATAATAGGGCTGCTCGTAGACATCCTGCGCCGTGTGCAGAATGTCGCCCGACGAATTGATCAGCATCGCGCGCACGCTCTGCGTCCCGACATCAAATATCAGCACCACCGGATCGTTCATTATAAAGAAAGCCTCGATTCCCGATTATTGTTTTTTGCGATGAAGGAGCCGCCACAGGAAGCCGTGCTTTTTCTCCGGCTCGAGCGGCTCGAGAATTTTTGCGCCGAAATAGGTATAGAGCGTGTCGTGGCTCGCCGTGCCCGGGACGATCTCCTCATGGGTATAAGTCCCGTCCGGCTGCATGGTGCGGCTCTTTTCGCGGTCGGCGCGGAGCGCATCGAGTACGGCGAGCACACCTTCGCGCGTTTCCGGCGTCGTGCATTCGATGAACGCCTCCACGCGGCGGCGCGTATTGCGGTTGAGAAGGTCGCCGGAGCCGACGAAAATGCGCTGTTCCTCGCCTTCGCCGAAGGCGAAGATGCGCGAGTGCTCAAGATACCGTCCGACGATGCTGTGCACCGTGATGTTCTCGGTATAGCCCGGCACACCGGGACGCAGGCAGCAGATACCGCGGATATAAAGCTCGATTTTGACGCCCGCCCGGGAAGCGCGCACGAGAGCCTCCATAACGCCGATGTCGTTCATGGAGTTCACCTTGATGGCGATGCGCCCGTCCGAACCCTTCTCGGTCTCTTTTTCGATGAACTCCAGCACGCGGGTGCGGTAGCTCTTCGGAGCGACCCAAAGTGCTTCCGTCTCCGGCGGCGTCTGTCCCGTGGCGAGAGCCTCAAAGGTCTGCGCGGCATCGCGTCCGACCTGCTCGTTGGATGTGATGACGGAAAGATCGGTGTACTGCTCGCTCGTGACCTCGTTGTAGTTGCCGGTGCCGACCTGTGTGAAGTACTGCACGCCGTTTCCGTGCTTGCGCGTGACAAGGCAGAGCTTGCTGTGAACCTTCATTTCCGGCAGGCCGTAGATGATCTGGCAGCCGGCCTCTTCGAGCACCTCGGAATAGTCGATGTTGTTCTGTTCATCGAACCGGGCGCGCAGCTCCAGAAGGCAGAGCACGCTCTTGCCGCGGTCGGCGGCGTAGGCGAGCGCGGCGGCCACCTTGCTGGTGGAAGAAAGGCGGTAGAGCGTGATGCGGATGGACAGCACATCCGGGTCGTCGGCGGCTTCATAGAGGAAGTCGACAAACGGCGTCATGCTCTGGAACGGATACGCAAGAAGAATGTCTTTCTTTTCCAGATAGCGGAAAAATTCTCCCTTTTTGAGCTTTACGGTTTTCTGACTGCGCCGCTCGGGATATTTCATCCCGGGCGTTTTCTTCACGCCGGAGCCGAACGACAGATCGAACGGCAGCTTCGTGAGAAAAACATTTTCCTCGGGCACGTGGAGATCCTTCACGAGCGCCGCGAGAAGCTTTCCGGACGGTTTGCCGGAAATGACCAGCCGCACGGGCTGCTGACGCTTGCGCTTGCGCAGCATCTTTTCCATGCTCGCGCGGAAGTCGGCATCATAGCTGCGCAGGTCGTCGTCGATAAATACGTCGGCATTGCGTGTCACCTGCAGCAGGACGCACTCGCGCACCTCCTGCTTTTTGAAAAGCTGGGAAATGTAGTGACGCACGAGCTCGGCCGTGAAAAATACCTTCTGCCGGCCTTCGGATTCAAAGACGCGCCACGGCGGCAGACGCAGGAGCGACACGAGGCCGAGACGGAAATCGTCTCCTTTTCCGATGGACGCCGCCGCATATACCTCGCGGTTGGCGATGAACGGGAACGGATGGCTGCCGTCCGCCACGCGCGGCGAGAGCATGGGACGGATTTCGGAAAAATACTTTTTCGCGATGACTTCGTCCGACTTGGAGATCTTATGAAAATCGACAACATCGATGCCGGCCTCGCGCATGTCCGCGAGAATGCCGCGGTAGATCTTCTCCTCCCGCGCCTGCTGCGCGGCGACCTCCGCCAGAATATTGGCGACCTGCTCGCCGGCCGTGCAGCCGGTCTTTTCGTCGCGTTCATCGGGCAGCAGCGCGGCGCGGTGCGTCAGAGAGCCCACGCGCACCATGAAGAATTCTTCCAGATTGGAGCGGTAAATGCCGAGAAACTTGAGCCGTTCAAAGAGCGGCACGGTCTTGTCGCCCGCTTCCTCCAGCACGCGGAGATTGAACTGCAGCCAGCTCAGCTCGCGGTCGAGGAAGAGCCCCGCCGACTTCGCCTCCTCGAGAAGCGCGTCGCCGGTCTCCGACTCGGCAATATTTTCTTCTGCGGGGGAAATCAATCCTTGTTCTTTGTCTTCTCCGAGCATTTCTTTTTCACTCCCCTGACGATCTGCTCATTTACTGCCTGCTCGAGCGCGTCCGTTACGATCTGCAGCACGCGGATGCGGGCGTATTTCTTATCCACCGATTCAATAATGTGCCAAGGCGCATATTCGGTGCTCGTCTTCTGCAGCATTTCCTCGACGGCCTCTTCGTAAAGCCCCCACTTTTCGCGGTTGCGCCAGTCCTCGTCGGTGATCTTCCACTGCTTTTCCGGTGTGTTCTGCCGGAGATTGAAGCGCTCGAGCTGCGTGTCCGAGTCAATATGGATCCAGAACTTGAGCACGACCGTGCCGTAATCTACGAGCTCTTTTTCAAACTCGTTGATCTCGCCGTAGGCGCGCTTCCAGTCATCCTCGCCGCAGAAGCCTTCGATGCGCTCGACCATCACGCGGCCGTACCATGTGCGGTCGAAAATGGCCACATGACCGCTCCTCGGCAGGCGCGTCCAAAACCGCCAGAGATAGTGACGTGCAAGCTCGCCGGGCGTGGGGCTCGCAATGGGGATCACATCGAATCCGCGCGGATCGAGCGGGTAGGTGAGACGGCGAATGTTGCCGCCTTTGCCCGCAGCGTCCCATCCCTCATAACAGATGACGACCGGGATACGTTTGCGGTAGATCTGATTGTGGAGCGCGGCGAGCTTCTTCTGCAGACGGTCGAGCTCCTTTTTATATTCGTCCGGATCGATGGTGCGTGTGAGGTCGGCATCGCCGAGCGACGGCCCGCCGAGCAGCGGGAAGGTCTTGCATCCCGCCTCGCCGACATAGCGTCCGGCGGCAAGCGCGGCATCGATGGTGTCCGTAATGGCACGGAAGCCCTCGAGCACGCGGCGCTTGCGGCTGCCGCCGTCCAGGATCGTCCACGGCGTATATTCGGAGGTATCCTCCATAAACTTCTCGTAAGCGCGGCGGAAGCTCTTATACTCGCGGTTCTGCCAAAGGTCGTCATCCGTAACACGCCACTCGGTATCCACATTCTCACGCAGGGCGGCGATACGCTCGAGCTGTTCCTCGCGCGAGATGTGCAGAAAGAGCTTTATGACGATATAGCCGTTGTCACGGAGCTGCCGCTCGAAAATGCAGCATTCTTCCACACGGCGCTCGTACTCGTCGGATGAGATCTCGCGGCGCAGATATTTGGAAACGCAGTCCTCCATCCAGCCGGTGTCCATAAAGAGGAACTTGCCGTTTTCCGGCAGCGGATCGAAGAATTTCTTGAGAAACGGAAAGCGCTCCTCATTCTCCGACACGCGCTTATAGACCGCGACCCGGTAGAAGCGCGGATCCATTTCGCTGATGAGCTCGTTGATGAGATTGCCCTTGCCCGCACAGTCCCAGCCTTCCACGAGCACGATGACCGGCAGCTTGGCCGCCATCACGCTCTGCTGCTGCACGGTGAGCTTTTCCTGCAGGCGTTTGATCTCCGCCTTGCGGGATGCCTTGTCCAGACCGTCGTCCTCCGGAACGAAATCGCGAAGCATGTTCATATTCAGCGCCTCCGAGTATAGAGTAAAGTTTTTTCTAAACATTTATAATACCATACAAACGCCCAAATGTCAAAACAGGATGTGCGATCCCGCACATAAAAACGGCCTCTTTCGGCATGTTCTGTCAAAAGAGACCGTAAAAATTTTTATTCGGCTTTTTCGCCTTCGGACGCGGCAGTCTCGGCCTCGGCGGGAGCCTTGCGCTCCATGAGGCTCGGATCGGCGAGCAGCTTTTTCACGAGAGCGAAAGCCTGCGCAAAATAGTGTCCGCTCGCAATGCGCTCGTCCATAACGACGCCGAGCGGGACGCAGCGGTCGAACACGATGCCGTCCTTGCTGCGGCGGGGGATCTCACGCATATTGCCCATGGTCATGGCAACACTCGTCGTGCCGAACTCATACACATGGTGGTAGATGTGGTTCGTGCGGATGCTTGCGAGGTTGGAGATGAGAAGGCTCGCGTGGAACGGGCTGATGTCGATGAGTGACTGCGGCAGAATGCCGACATTGTCCATCCACCAGAGGATGCGGATGAGGAAGCCGGTGAGGAAGCCGAGCTTGTGGACAAAGAAGTTCATCGTCTTGTCGAGCGAGTTTGCCTCGCCGAGCTCGCGGTTCGTGTCAATGTAGCCGGTGATCTTCGCCTGCACGTCGAACACATCGTCCTCGGGCGTGAGCTCGATTTTGGACATCGTGTCGCTGCCGTCGGGCTTGAGGACGACCATGGAGATCTTGATATCCTTGTGCTGATAGATCTTGCGGCCCTTGATGAAGCGGTTGAGCGCGGGATACTGCTCCATCGCTTTCAGGTACGCTGTAAGGATGAGTGCGAGATGGCTGATCTGCTTGCCTTCGCGGCGCTTTTCGTTCATATAGGTGCGCATGGGCATTTCGGGAATGTCCAGCGTGATCATGTTCATGGCGTCATAGCGCTTCGTGAGAAAATGCGGGATGAGGTAATACATGGGATCTTCGTGTTTAACGATCGTTCCGTCCGGACGCATAGCGGTTCCTCGCTTCCAATGTATAAAAAATTTGATGAAATTATACCGCGATTGCCGGGCGTTGTCAATAAGCGCCGCCGCGGTTCACACGCAAAAGTGAACTTTTTGTTAATTCGTCGGAAAGTTCACGACTTATTTACGATTTGGTATTAAATTAA
>CAZKGZ010000049.1:0-8502 GCA_964552365.1 uncultured Oscillospiraceae bacterium
TGAGATTGGAGAATTTATTGAGGTCCTCGTCGATGAACCGCTCGTAGTGGCCGAGGTCGAGGTCGGTCTCCGCGCCGTCCTCGGTGACATAGACCTCACCGTGCTGGTACGGGCTCATCGTGCCCGGGTCGACGTTGATGTAGGGGTCGAGCTTCTGCGCCGCGACCTTGAACCCGCGCGCCTTCAGAAGGCGGCCGAGCGATGCGGCGGTGATGCCCTTGCCGAGCCCGGAAACCACGCCGCCGGTGACGAAAATGTACTTTGTCATATCATTCACACTCCCAAAAGAATAAATTTACAAAAAAGAATCCGGAGAGGGGAGATGACCTCCCCTCTCCGGGAGGCGGTAAGGCCTCAGAGAAAGCGGTAGACCCCGCCGCGTTCGGCGGCCAGGGCGTGCTCAAAAAAGACGGTGAGAGCTTTGACGAGCGATGCGGTGTCCGCCGCGCCCGCGGTCTCATAGGGTGAGTGCATCGCCAGCTGCGCGAGACCGATGTCTACGGCGTTGAGCGATACCTGCGTGTTGGAGATGTTGCCGAGGGTCGAGCCGCCCGGCATGTCGGCGCGGTTGGCGTAGTATTGCGTCGGTACACCCGCCTCGGCGCATATCGTGCGGAAGATGCCGGCGGATACGGCGTCGGAGGTGTAGCGTTGGTTGGCGTTGTATTTGATGACGATGCCGCCGTTCATGCGCACCGTGTGGTTGCGGTCGGCGAATTCGCCGTGGTTGGGATGCACGGCGTGGGCATTGTCGCAGGAGACGAGGAAGCTGCCCGCCACCAGACGGCGGTACTCGCTGCCGTCCATGCCGAGCGCGGTGCAAAGCCGCGTGAGTGTGTCGTAGAGGAAGGTGGATGCGGCGCCCTGCTTCGTTTCGCTGCCAACCTCTTCGTTGTCGAAAATGCAGCAGACCGGAACGGCTTTGCTCTCTCCCGCGGCGAGGAAAGCCGTGAGCGAGGCGAATGCGCACTGCAGATCGTCGAGCCGGGGGGCGGCGATGTACTCGCCGAGCTCGGTGCCGCTCTGCGGGTTATAGAGGAAAAGATCGCTCGTGAGGATGGAGCTCTCCGGCACACCGGCACACGCGGCGACGGCGGCGCGGAAGCTGCCCTTCTCGCTGCTCTTCCAAAGGGGCAGCATATCGACGGCGGCATTGTAGCTCATGCCGTCGTTGGCTTTGCGGTTCATATGGATGGCAACATTCGGGATGAGCGCGCACGGCTCGTGCATATCCACGAGCTTCGTCGAGAGCGCGCCGTTCTCGGAGACAATGATGCGCCCCGCCACGGAGAGCGGGCGGTCGAGCCAGGGAGCGCAGAGCATGCCGCCGTATTTCTCCACGGAGAGACGGACATAGCCGCCGTCCGCAAGCTCGGCGTTTTCCTTGATCTTGAAAGACGGGCTGTCGCCGTGTGCGGCGGTCATCATGAAGCCGGTCGGCTCAGCCGCAGGTACACGGAAGGCGATGAGCGAGGAGCCGTTTCGCGTGACGAAATACCGTCCGCCGGGGACGATGTCCCACTTCTGCGCCTCGCAGAGCTCGCTGTATCCGGCAGCGCGCAGCATATCCGCGCTGTGCGCGCAGGTATGGAAAGCCGTCGGACACGCGGCAATATAATCAAAAAGTGCCTGATTCATCGAACATTATCCTTCTTTCGTCTTATCATCGGAAGAGCGGAAAAGCACATGCTTTTCGAGCGGGAAGAGAATGAGCGTCTGCACGAGTCCCGCCGCCGCGGCGGCTATGGTACGCGCGAGAGCGGAGAGCGCCCCGCCCTGCAGCGCTGCGGTGATCACGCCCTGCAGCCAGGTGGTGAAGAGGATGAGCGCGAGGAGAATGACGACATACGCCGCAAAACCGCCCTTCGTGCCTTTCCCGCGGAACGTTTTTTTCATGTTGACGAAATAGCCGTACACATTGGCGATCCCGTTCGAGAGGAGAAACGGCAGCACATAGCCCCAGGTCACCACGCCGTCCACGACATATTTCGATTCACCATCAAAGAGCGTCCCGGCATTGAAGATCGGGCGGAGCAGCGGCGGGAGCGGCACCGTTACCGCGTCAAACACGAGCGGGAGGAGATTGGCGAGCAGCAGCTGCACCACCGTCACCGAAAGGCTTACGATATTAAACTTTACAAACTGCCACAGCGCCGAGCCCTTCCCGGAGGAGAACTTCGCGTCCAGCCGTTTCCATGCGTCCATATCGACCGCGCTCCTTAGAAAACACCGCAGACGATATTGTGCGGCATTGCCCTCTTAAAAAAACCAAATTATAATATCACACCGACAATGCGATTTCAACGGTTTTCTCGGCTCGGCGCGGGGAAAAATTCCATAAAATTTTCGCGAATTTTCGCCGCGTTATGCACACGAATGACGGACAAGCGTCCACAGGACAAACACTTCCGTCTGCCGGGAACGGATAAATTGCATTTTTCCCGGGGAATATTGCATTTCTGCGGAACATTTGCGCGAAGGGTTGACTTTTCTCCTCATCTTAATATAGTATGCAAGTATACCGCGCTCCTGCGGCAGAACATTCGGAGGATGAACGATATGAAAATGACATTCCGCTGGTACGGTTCCGGCAGCGACAATATTACTCTCAAGCAGATCCGTCAGATCCCCGGCATGAGCGGCATCATGGGCGTGCTCGACTATAAGGCCGCCGGTGAAGTATGGGAAGAGGACGAGATCAAAGCCTACATCGATGAGGTCCACGCCGCAGGGCTCGAGTGCGAAGTCATCGAGTCGGTCAACGTGCACGAGGACATCAAAATGGGCCTTCCCACGCGCGACAAGTACATCGAGAACTACTGCGCCTCCATCCGCAATCTCGCCAAGTACGGCGTGAAGGTCATCGTCTATAACTTCATGCCGGTCTTCGACTGGCTGCGCACCGACCTCGCGCGTCTCATCCCCGAGGACGGCTCGAACAGCCTCTACTTTGACGAAGCGGAGCTCGGCTCCATGGGTCCGGTGGAGCTCGTGCGCAGCACCATCGAAAACTGCAACGGCTTCACGCTCCCCGGCTGGGAGCCCGCCCGCCTTGCGGAACTCGAGAAAGTCCTCGAGCAGTACAAGACCATCACGCCCGACGACCTGCGCGCCAACTATAAATACTTCCTTGACGGCATCATCCCCACATGCGAGGAGTGCGGCGTCGTCATGGCCTGCCACCCCGACGATCCCGCGTGGCCCATCTTCGGCCTGCCGCGCATCGCGCACAGCATTGAGGACTACGACAAGATCGTCGCCCTGCATGACTCGCCGTGCAACACCGTGTGCCTGTGCACCGGCTCGCTCGGCTCGGATGAGCACAACGATGTGGTCGCCGCCATCCGGCACTTCGGCGAAATGGGACGCATCGGCTGCCTGCATGTGCGCAACATCAAGCACCTCGGCCCCCACAAATTCCGCGAGAGCGCGCACCTCTCCTCGGACGGCGACCTCGATATGTATGAGATCATGAAGGCCGTCTACGAGACCTGCCCCGACACCTACATCCGCCCCGACCACGGCAGAATGATCTGGGATGAGATCGGCCGCCCCGGCTACGGCCTCTACGACCGCGCCCTCGGCGCCTGCTACCTGAACGGCCTCTGGGAAGCCATCTGCAAATCCCGCTGAGATACTGAGACATAACGAAGAAAAGCGCAGGCCGCAAAGGCCTGCGCTTTAATATTATGCAATTTGGAAAAAGCGGAAACTCAGAACGCCCAGGTGCCGTTGCGGAAGATGGGGTGGGAGACACCGTTCTCGTCGATGCCGTCGATGGAGAGGTCGTCGCTGCCGATCATGAAGTCGGTGTGGTTGGCGGCGTCGTTCACGCCGGCGGCGTGGATCTCGTCGAGCGTCATGTTCTCGAAGCCCTTCAGGCACTCATTGAAGCCGAAGCCGAGCGCGAGATGGCAGGAGGCGTTCTCATCGAAGAGCGTGTTGTAGAAGAGAAGGCCGGACTGACTGATGGGGGATTCCTTCGGCACGAGGGCGCACTCGCCGAGATAGTGGCAGCCGTCGTCCATGCCGATGACCTGCTCGAGCACATCCTGTCCCTTTTCCGCCTTGACTTCGACCGCGCGGCCCTTTTCAAAGCGCACATAGAAGTTCTCAATGAGCTGTCCCTGATAGGAGAGCGGCTTCGTGGAGTACACGATGCCCTCGGCGGTGCTGCGGTCGGGGGAGGTGTAAACTTCCTCGGTCGGCATGTTGGGGTCATAGACGACGCCCTGCAGCGTGGTGTCGCTGCCCGCGTGGAACTCCGCCGTCGGGATGAGGCCGACTGTCAGGTTCGTGCCGTTGGAGGAGCTGTAGTGCAGCTCGCGCAGATGCAGGCTGTTGAGGTACTCGCTGCGCGCCTTGAGATCGCGGTTGTGCTCGGCCCAATCCGCCACGGGGTCTTCGCCGTCGGCGCGGGCGGTGTAAAGGATGTCCTTCCACAGCTGTTCCACGGCCTGATGCTTGCTGAGGTTCGGGTACATTTTCTTTGCCCACGCCTCACCGGGCGCGGCGGCGATGCACCACTGGTGCTTGTTCTCAATGGCGTCGCGGTAGGGCTTGCGCACCTTGACGCGCTCGGCGATCGCCTTGAAATACTTGGCATTGATGCCGTTCAGACCGTCCGGATCGTCGGACTCGATGAAAATGCGCACGGGCAGCGTGTCCACCATGCGCTGGAGCTTCATTTTCTCCCACTCGAATGTCTCGGAGAGGTCACGCACCTTCATATAACGCGCGCTCAGCTTCTGCAGCGGCGGATGGACCCAGTCCACGGTCACGCGCTTCGCGCCGGCCTTGTAGCACTCGTCGACGAGCATGGTGATAAACTCCGGCTGGTCGAGTCCGGCCGAGATGAGCACTTCCTGCCCCTTCTGGACATTCGCGCCAACGGCTACGATGAGCTTTGCATACTTGCGCAGTACGGTTTTTTTCATACGATTTTATTCTCCTGTTCGTTAAAATTCTCTTGCTGCGGTCAAACACCGTCATTATAGCTTGCAGGAAAACGAATTTCAAGCTATAATCACAATATACGCAATAAGAGATGCGGAGGCATACCATGGACGAATACCGTGCACGGACCGACCTTCTGGACGAAAAGGGGCGCCTGACGCGCTCCCGCCGGTCGGCATACGACACTTACATATATAATAAAGAGGACGCCCGCGGAAAACTCTCGGAATGGGAGCGCTGCTTCGTGTTCGGGCCCCGCTTCGCGCTTGAGATCGATTACGGCCACACGCCCCGGGCGGGCATCGCCGAGGTGCGCCTCACCGACTTCGAGACCGATGAGCAGCTCACCTCCGGCGGGGTGCACCGCTTCCCGGGCGATGCGTTCGACCTGGACTTTTCCTGCGGCGAGGAGCACACCGTAAAATACGAGAACGGGGATCTCTACCTTCTCCTCACACTCTATGACGGTGTGCGCCGCGTGAAGATCCGCTCCTCGCGCTTCGAGGGCGACTTCTCCTGTGCGGACGACGGCCTCGGGCTGTACACGACGGAAAACCTCGGCGCACGGCGCTTCCTGAGCCGCGGCTTTCGCTGCCATCCGGAGCTATCGGGCTTCCTGCGGGTGAACAATCTCGACTATGTTCTCGACGGACGCACGTTTTTCTATTCCGAGAGCGTGCGCGGCGCGTGGGCGGGAAAGCTTCCGTATCTGCGCGGCTTCGGCAGCACGGAGCTGCCGGGCGGCGTACTGAGCATCACCGTTTCGGACGGCGAGGACGGTGCCCCGGAGAATGCGCTCTTTTACGGCGGCGAGATGATCCCCCTCTCGCGCGCCTTCCTCAAGCAGACCGCGCCGGGCGCCGGCAAGCTCTGGTACATATCCGACAGCGAGCGGCGGATCCATCTCCGCTTTACGCCGGAGCACGAGTACACCGTCCGCCGACGGCCGTTCCTTGCGAAGGACGAGCTGCATCAGACCTTCGGCACGCTCTCCGGCACGGCAGATCTGCCGGACGGCGAGCACCTGATCATAGAAGACATGCCGTTTTGCTGCGAAGAACATTAACGGCGGAAAGGACGAACAATGGAACGCACCTATTGGTATAAGGACGCGGTATTTTATCAGATCTGGCCGCGCAGCTTCAAGGACGGCAACGGCGACGGCATCGGCGACCTCATGGGCGTATACGAAAAGCTCGACTACATAAAGTCGCTCAATGTCACCGCCATCTGGTTCTCGCCGCTCTATCCGACGATGAATGTCGACTTCGGATACGATGTGGCGGACTACATGGACATTTCCGCCGAGTACGGCGGCATGGAGATGTTCAAAAAAGTCCTCGACGGCGCCCACGAGCGCGGCATCCGCGTCATCATGGATCTCGTCGTGAACCACACGAGCACGGCGCACCCGTGGTTTCAGGCGAGCCGCCGGGGCGAAGCGCCGTACAAGGACTACTATATCTGGCGCAAGCCGAAAAAGGACGGCACGCTCCCCAACAACTGGGACAGCATGTTCGAGGGCAAGGCGTGGCAGTACGACGAAATCCGCAAGGAGTATTATCTCCATACCTTCGCCATCGGACAGGCCGACCTCAATATGGACAATCCGCGCGTGCGCACGGAGGTCAAAAAGATCCTCCGCTTCTGGCTCGACATGGGCGTGGACGGCTTCCGCGAGGATGTCATCACCTTCATTTCCAAGCCCCGCGGACTGCCGGATGCGCCGTTCTATATGCCCGCGGCGCGCGGTGTTTTCCAGTACAACAACGGCCCGCACCTGCACGAATATCTCAACGAATTCCGCACGGTGCTCGACCGGTACGACTGCGTGACCATCGGCGAAGCGCCGCTCATCACGGCGCGCCGGGCGCTCGACTTCATCGGCGGCGACCAGCCGGAGCTCGACATGATGATCCCCTTCCAGTGCATGGAGGGCGACTGCATCCTCATCGACTACATCCACCATCCGTTCTGCCTCCTGAAGCTCAAGCACATCTGGGCGCACTGGCAGCGCGTGCTGCGCAACAAGGGCTGGAACTTCCTGTACATCGAAAACCACGACCACCCGCGCATCATCAGCCGCTACGGCAGCGAGCATTACCGCACCGAAAGCGGCAAATCACTCGCGGTGTCGTACCTCTTCCAGCAGGGAACCCCGGTCATCTATCAGGGACAGGAGATCGGCATGACGAACATCTATCCCGAGACGATCGACGGCTACGAGGATGTGCAGACCATCAACCACTACCGCGACTTTTCCACGCATCTCCCGGAGAAGAAGCGCATGCAGCGCATCTACTGGGGCAGCCGCGACAGCGCGCGCACGCCCGTGCAGTGGGACGACAGCGAAAACGCCGGCTTCACCACCGGCACGCCGTGGTACACCGTGAATGAGAACTACCCGCAGGTGAATGCCGCCGCGCAGGAGGACGACCCCGACTCGCTCCTCAACTTCTACCGCGAGGCCGTCCGTTGGCGCCGGGAGCTGCCGGTCGTGCGCTACGGCACCTTCCGCCAGTATTATCCGCTGAGCAGCAAGCTCTTCGTGTACGAGCGCCGCTCCAAGCGCGAAAAGCTCCTCGTCATCTGCTCCTACACGCCCGAAGCCGTAAAATTCAAAGCCCCCCGCGGCTACGACCTCTCCAAAGGCGAGCTCATCCTCTCCAGCCACACAAACTATATAGAAAACAACGGCTTCGTAACGCAGCCCTACGAATCCCGCGTCTACCTCTTCCGGAAATAAAGAAACGACAGCACCGAAAATCTGATCGGTGCTGTCGAATTTTAATCGTCGTAATGCCCGCGGCAGGACAATATTTCGAGCACATCCCCGCGGATGCGGTAGACCAAACGGTTCGTGTCATCGATCCGCCGACTCCAGAATCCGCTCAGTTCGCCCCTCAGCGGCTCGGGCTTGCCGATGCCGTCGAAATTACCGCGCTCAATATCTTTCAGAAGAGCATTGATGCGCTTGAGCGTTTTCTTATCCTGCACCTGCCAGTACAGATAATCTTCCCATGCCTCATCGAACCATATCTTGTTCACTCGGCGTCATCCTCGATCGGTTCGTGCGCGACGCCCTGACCGGCGTTCAGCGCGGCAATGCCGCGGCGGAGATGCGCCATGTTGCTCTCCGAGTAGAACGGGTCGGCATTGATCTCAAAAGGAATACGCCGCTCGCGGCCGACTTTGATCGCAAACACGGTAAACGCCGCACTCATCGTAAGCCCCATGTCGGAGCATGCCTGCTCCATGCTCTTTTTCACATCCGCATCGAGCTTGAAATTTACATTAACGGTCTGTGCCATAGCCGACACCTCCTTTTCTTTTTCCATATTATAGCTCGAAATAATGAAAAAGTCAAGAAAACTTCTTTATAGCGTAAAGAACGAAACGGCAAATAAATGCCGCCGGCGGCCTGTGCCTCCGGCTGCGCCGCGAAAGTAAATACAGGCTGAAAGCACTGCGGAGCCGAGCGGAAAATACACGGAAATTTCATGTATTTGATTGACGCATGCATCTGTGTATGGTATAATGGTTTAA
>CAZKGZ010000050.1:0-8381 GCA_964552365.1 uncultured Oscillospiraceae bacterium
GTGTTCAGCCCTTAATGGCCTTGGTTTTGCGGCGGTCGTTGAGGGCGGCGTTGATCTTTTCGGCGGCTTCGGCGGGGGTGAGTTTTTCCTGGGTGCCGGCGGCCATGTCCTTGAGGGAGACGACGCCCGCGGCGGCCTCGTCGGTGCCGACGATGAGCGCGAACGGGATGCCGGATTTGTCGGCGAAGCCGATCTTCTGCTTGAACTTTTTGTTTTCAAAATAGACCTGCGTCTTCACGCCCGCCGAGCGCAGCACCGTGGCGGTCTCCACGGCGAACGCCATGCAGGCGGTGTCCATCGGGATGACAACGGCTTCCGCCGGAGCGGTGAGGATGTCGTCGGAGAGCATGTTCTGCTCCTGCAGGACATAGAAAAGGCGCGTGACGCCGATGGAGATGCCGACGCCGGGGAGCGTGCGGTCGGTGTAGTAGCCGGCGAGGTTGTCGTAGCGGCCGCCGGAGCACACGGAGCCGATCTCCGGGTGGTCGGTCATGACGGTCTCGTACACCGTGCCGGTGTAGTAGTCGAGGCCGCGGGCGATGGTGAGGTCGATCTCGAAGTTCTCCGCCGGGACGCCGAAGGAGCCAACATACTCCACCACGGTGGCGAGCTCGCGCAGGCCTTCGTCGAACACCTCGTTCTTTCCCTCGTAGCGGCGCAGGAAGTCGAGCTTCTCCGCGCTCGTGCCGGGGACGGAGATGAATTCGAGCACCTTGTCCGCCGCCTCTTCGGGCACGGCGAACTCTTCGGTGAGGACGGCGCGGACTTTCTCCGGGCCGATCTTGTCGAGCTTATCGATGGTGCGCATCACGTCGCCCGACTTCTCCGTGAGCCCGAGCAGGGCGAAGAAGCCGTTGAGCACCTTGCGGTTGTTGACGCGGATGCGGAAGTTTTTGAGTCCGAGGGCGTTGAACGTGCGGTAAATGACGGCGGGGATCTCGGCCTCGTTCATGATGTCGAGCTTGCCGTCGCCGATGATGTCGATGTCCGCCTGATAGAACTCGCGGAAGCGTCCGCGCTGGGCGCGCTCGCCGCGGTAGACCTTGCCGATCTGATAGCGGCGGAACGGGAACGTGAGCTCATTGGCGTGGAGCGCCACGTACTTTGCGAGCGGAACGGTGAGATCGAAGCGGAGCGCGAGATCGCTCTCGCCCTTCGTGAAGCGGTAGATCTGCTTTTCCGTTTCGCCGCCGCCCTTGGCGAGGAGCACATCGGAGCTTTCGATGATCGGTGTATCGAGCGGCGTGAAGCCGTAGAGAGCGTAGCTTTCGCGCAGCGTCGCCATGACGCGCTGCATTTTCTTCTGGTCCTCCGGCAGGAGCTCCATAAAGCCGGAGAGCGTGTGCGGACGGATCTGAGCCATAAGGGAATTTTCCTCCTTCAACAGAAATGGATAGCCGACAGCGGTCAGCTATCCATTCCATTCGATGTCGTTTTACGATGGGTTTACTTTTTCTTTTTCGGGTTGACGATGTCGCGCCAGTCAAGGTCGCCGCGGCGGAGACCCTGAACGAGCACCTCGGCGGTGGCTACGTTCGACGCAAACGGGATACTGTACTGGTCACACAGCCGCGCGAGGGCGTTCACATCTTTCGCATCGGCTTTCGGGTCGCAGAAGAAGAGAACGAGGTCGATCTCGTTGTACATGATACGGGCGCCGATCTGCTGTGCGCCGCCCTGTGTGCAGGGATTGTACAGCCGGATGGGAAGTCCCGTTGCCTCGGAGACAAGGTTGCCGGTGGTTTTCGTAGCGCATATGTCATGACCGGAGAGTATGCCGCAGTAGGCGATGCAGAACTGTACCATCAGTTCCTTTTTACCGTCGTGCGCGAGCAGAGCAATGTTCATGCAGATGTTACCTCCGTTAAATAAAATACCGGAAAATCGGGGGAAACGCCCGCTATTTCGGGTGTACCCATAATAGTCCTTATTGATTATAACCGCAATTCATCTATATTGCAAACAGTTTTTCGGCAATTTATGCGATTATTTCAACAATGTATAAGCATCCTCGACCGTATTGGCGTTGGACTGGAACGTAAAGTAGTAATCCACGATCTTTCGCGCGACCGGGGAGAGCGTGGCACCGGCGCCGCCTTTTTCCACCGCGATGGCGATGGCGATCTCCGGTTCGTCGTCGTAGGGCGCGAAGAGGATGAACATGGCGTTGTTGACGAGGCCTTCGCCGCGCTGTGCCGTTCCGGTCTTGGCCGCCACGACGATGTCGCTGTCGAGCCACTGGTCGGTGAGCGTGCTGGCGCTGTCGTAGATCACGCCCCACATGCCGTACTGGATCGAATCGAAAATGCTCTCATCGATGTCGAGCTCGCTGAGGACCTCGGTCTCGCGGGAGAAGATGGTCTTGGAGTAGTCGTAGCTGCGGACCTCCTTGAGGATGGAGGCGCTGTGGCGCGTGCCCTTGTTGGCGATGGCCGCGCAGTATTCCGCCATCTGGAGCGGCGTGAACTCGGTGTAGGACTGGCCGATGGCGCTCTGCAGCGTATCGCCCTGGAACCACGAGATACCGGTGTACTGCTCCTTGAAGCTCTGCGTGGACATCTGGCCGGTGACCTCGGGCAGCTCGATGCCGGTGCTCTCGCCGAGACCGTAGAGCTTGGCGTAGTACGCCATTTTATCGATGCCGAGAAGGTCGCCGTAGTAGTAGAAGAAGTAGTTGCACGAGTAGGTGATGGCCTGCACGATGTTGATGTCGCCGTGCGTGTAGTCGTAGGAGGAGTAGATCCAGCATTCCGGCGCGTAGCCGTCGTCGATGTACTTCGTGAACTGGCCTTCGGTATGGAGCGTGGTGAGCGGTGTGAGGAGGCCCTCGGCGAGGAGCGCCGTGGCGGTGCAGGGTTTGAATGTGGAGCCCGGGGCGTACACACCCATGAGCGCACGGTTATAGAGCGGGGCGTTCTCGTCGGCGAGGAGTTCCTCATATTTCTCGAGCATGGTGGAGGCATCGTAGGTCGGCCAGCTCGCAAGCGCGAGCGGCTCGCCGGTGTCGACCTTTACGACGACGATGGCGCCGCCGGAGATCATTTCCGTGCTCTCCGTGCCGTACTTCTCGGCGTCGGCGATGATCTGCGCGCGCTCCTCGTTGATGGATTCGATGTGCGAGGCGAGCGCCTCCTCGCATACCTCCTGCAGACCGATGTCAAGCGTGAGGTACACGTGGTTGCCGGGCTGCGGCTCCTTGGTGTACTGCGTGCGGAGCGTCACGCCGTCGAGGTTGGAGTAGACCTCCGCCTCGCCGTCGACACCGTGGAGGTATTCCTCAAAGGCATATTCCACGCCGTCCTTGCCGACGTACGCGTCGAGCGAGTAGTCCTTGTCGGCGTAGGTGTCCCATTCCTCGGCGGTGAGCTTGCCGGTGTAGCCGAGCAGGTGGGCGGCGTAGTCGGTCTTGTACTCGCGCACATAGGAGGAGGAAACTTCAAAGCCCGGGATGTCCTGCTCCATGAGGTAGGTGAGCAGCGGCATCGAGATGTCCTCCGCGAAGACATAGGGCGTGGTGTTGATGTTGTAGCGGTCGTTGATCTCGTAGCGCACGCCGACGATGATGCGCGCGTCCTCGGCGGAATATTCGCTGCCGACTTCATAGCGCGTACGCATGGCGGCGAGGATCTCCACGGCGGAGGAATCCTTGTCCATGTCGTTCGCTTTGAGCCAGGCTTCGAGCATGCTCGTCTGCAGCGTGTCCATTTCGGTGAACTCGAACGGCGGCTCCATGGTGATGGGGAGCGTGTCGGTGTAGGTGTCGCCGAATTCGACAACGGCTTTGCACAGCTCGAGGATGATGGCGTTCGGGTCGTCCTGGCTGAAGAGCTCCGTCACGTTGATGGAGAGGTTGTTGCACAGGGAGTTCGACACCAGCACGCGGCCGTAGCGGTCGAGGATGTTGCCTCGTGCGGCGGCGATGGTCGTTTCTTCCTTTGTTTCCGTTTCGCCGACGGAATAGTATTCTCGGCCGCCGATGATCTGCAGCTTATAGAGCGCGACAAAATAGATGCCGAGCAGCAGAGCGAATATGACGGCCAGCAATACGAGCCGGGACGGTTTTACCATATGTTGCATAGAGTGATCCTTTCACGATAAGGGGATGGTGGATGCGGAAATGCAGCCGGCCGGCCGCATAAGGCAGAAACCGCGAACGGACGTTTATTTGTAAGGCGAGGGGATCTCGCGGTTCGAGGGCCACGGGAAAGCCTTGCACAGATAGTACGCGGGGAAAAGGAACGGGATGCTCCAGAGCGTCTGGAGGATCACGGTGCCCCACACGGCGCCGCTGCTCTGGCCCTGATAGAAGATGAGCCCGAACGCCTGCGCGAGGGCGGAGATGAAGAGCGCGACGGCTGCCATCACGGCGTAGGTGAAGAGGCGGCGGTTGAGATAGAAGTCCGCGAGGAAGCCCGCGGCGAAGCCGAGGATGGGAAAGAGTGCCGTGAAGAGCCATGTCTGCGAGCTGAAGAAGAGGTCGGAGAGCATGCCCGCCGCGATGCCGAAGCACCCGGCGAACCAGCCGCCCTCGAACATGGCGACCGCCACAACGAGCGCGGGCAGGAACATGGCCTTCACGCCGAAAATGGCAATGTGGCTGAACACGACATTCTGCAGCAGCAGCGCGCCGACGAGATAGAGCCCGTAGAGCACGCCGCGCCGGGTCTTCAGCCAGAACTCCCGGAACTTAATGTCCGAGAGATCGATATTCCCGAAATTCCATGGAATCTTTTTCACTCGACAACCTCAAAATCCTTGATGATGAACACCTGCGAGAGCGTCGAGAGATCGACGCTCGGCTGCACGACGGCGTAGTACGACTGGCCGCCGGCCTCGCTTCGCAGCTCGGATACCGTGCCGACGATGATGCCGGACGGGAACGCGCCGCCCTTGCCGGAGGTGACGACGCTGTCGCCCGAGAAGAGCGTCACATCGTCCGTGAAGTAGCTGAGCTTGCAGCAGCCCTCTTTCATGAGCGCGTAGTCGCCGACGATCATCGCCGCGATGGACGAATCGCCCACGAGCACGCCGGCGTCCATGTTGACATCGATGACCGTGCGCACGGAGGCGTAGTTGGAGCCGACCTCGTACACCTGCCCGACGAGCATGCCGGATTCGGTGATGACGCAGTCGCCCTTTTCGATGCCGTTGTCGGTGCCCTTCGAGATCGTGAACGCGCTCGTCCAGTTGGAGGCGTCCCATGAGGTGATCATGGCCGCTTCCGTGACGAAGGTGGTGTTCTTCTCGAGATAGCCGAGCATCGTGCGCAGACGCGTGTTCTCCTCGAGCGCATCCTGGCTCGCACGCACCTGCTCCTGCGCCTCGGCGAGCTGCGAGCGGAGCGATTCGTTCTCCGCGAGGAGCTTGTCGTAGCTGTAAATATAGCCGTAGATGCCGCTCATCCACTCGACGACCGAGCCGACCGCGCCCTGGATCGGGATGCGGAGGCCGTTGGCCGCCTCCGAGACCGCGCCGGAGCTGCCGTCCGATTTGGGACGCGTCACCAGACCGATAAGGATCGCCGCCGCGACCACAAGGATCGCCATGCGTACGCCGTATTGCTTGAGATATTTTTTCAAGGCCTGACCCCCTAAGTTACAGCAAAGATATATCGAATTCCCGCAGCATCTGCCCGGTGAGGCAGACGGGAAGACCCATCACGTTGAAAAAGTCGCCTTCGATGCGCTCGATGAATACGCTCGCCGCGCCCTGGCAGCCGTAGGAACCGGCTTTGTCCAGCGGGTCGCCGGTGGCGACATAGGCCGCGATCTCCTCCCCGGAGAGCGCGCGGAAGTGAACGGCGGTGCACTCGCACCGGGCGAGGACCTTCTCCCCCTCGCGGATGCACACCCCGCTCCACACGCGGTGCGCCCGCCCGGAAAGGGCGCGGAGCATTTCGCACGCATTGGCGGGAGACGCCGGCTTGCCGAGAATTTTTCCGTCGAGCTCCACGATGGTGTCGGCGGCGAGGATAACAGCCGCATCGTCGCCCACGCGGGCGGCGACCTCGGCGGCTTTATGGGAGGCGAGCGCCTTTACGAGCTCGCCCGGTGTGAGTCCCGGCGCGGCGACCTCATCGCCCTGCGCGGGGATCACTTCAAAGGGAATGCCGAACTTGCCGAGAAGCTCCCGTCTGCGCGGGGAGCCGGAGGCAAGGATCAGCCGTTTTTTACAGTACGCCACGGTAATACAGTCCTCTCGTTATGCCGTTGGGTTTATAGTGCGTGCCCTGAATGTAGCTGTTCGCCACTTCGAGACACTCGCGTGCGCTCTCCGTGGAGAAGCACATGCGCACGGCCCAAAGGCCCAGATCGATCCATTCGTTCGTTACATCGCCGAGCCACAGCTTGCGCGAGGCCCACACGGTGTTGCGGCAGCCGAAGTGCTTCGTCACCGGCCATACGCCGCCGTGCGTGTCCGCCATCTGCCCGGGCGTGGTGCACGAGCAGCGGCCGGCGCTCTCTTTCAGTAAACAGGTCTGCGTGACCATCACGGGCAGCCGCCCGTATACGACAAGCTCCGTGTCCATGGGCTTGGGCATGGCGCGCACGTCGCCGAGCGTCAGCTCCGGAGAGAGCATCGCCGAGCGGAAGCCCGCCGCCGCGAGGCTCGAGAGCGTGTAGCCGTTCATAACGGCCAGATCCAGATCGCCGCGGATGCGGAAGCCCTCCTGCCCCGCCATCATCGCAAGGCCGAGGTTCCCGGCCGATACGGTGCGGATGCCGAGCTCGTAGGCTTTCACGAGCAGGGCGCGCAGGGACTCCTCTTCCTTTTCGCCGAAGAGGACGGCGGGGAGCGCCGCAACGATCTCCGCGCCGTTGTCGGCAAACGGCTTCAAAAGCTCCGGCTTCTCGCACAGCAGCTCGATGGGCACATAGACGCACGCGGGGTGAAGCTCCGCCATCTCCGGCGTGAGCTGCGCCGCCGTCTGGAAGGAGAAGTTGATGGCGGGGATGCGCGGTGCCTCCGCGCTCTTTACGGCGTCGGGGAATGTGCCCTCTTTGCGTTCGGGGAGCTTCGCGCGCTCCTCGGAGAGCTTATAGAGAAGACGGCGGCGCACCTCGTCCAGTTCGAGCGAATGTACGCGGTACCTCTCCCCTTCCGGCACCTGCACGCGCACCTCGGTGCAGCGGAACGGCGTTCCGGACGTGCGGTACATGATCTCGCGCAGCGCGCCCTCGGAGAGCTCCGTGTTGCCGTTCTCGTCGGGCACGGGGCCCTCGAGCGCGGCGATATTCTTGTCCTCATCGATCACGCCGACCACGGTGGACGAGTGCGCGTCCTTGGCCGCCACGGCGAAGCTCACATTCACGCGCCGCGCCTCATGCCCGGTGTATTCCTCGCGAAGCTCGGCGTACATCGCTTCCGCTTCGCCGTCGACCGGCTCGGGCGCTTCGGCACATTCATACAGGCGCTTTTTCGCCGCGCCCCACGGCAGGAACACGCGCTCGACGCGCTCAAGCTCCCGCTCGGCGGGGAGACGGTTCTCGCGTGCGGCGGTCGCCCACAGCTTCGTGTACGCCGCGACATATTCGCCCCGGCGCTCACGCGATCCGATGGCAAGGCATGTGACGCCCGCTTCGATGAGCGAGCGGCATTCCGGCAGCAGGCACCGCTCCTTGTGGCTGAGGGGCGTGGTGTCCCAGCGGCCGCCGAGCGTGTAGCTCTCGCGGCACAGCTCGCTGCAAAGGCCGCGTTCGGCGCTCTCGCGTCCCGCCATGGCACTCATGCGGCAGGTACCGCACGCGGCGGCGCACAGCGGCGTCTGCACCCATACGGCCGTTTCGATGCTGCATTGGGCCATGCGGAGGATCTCCTCGTGCGGCAGATCCGACGGCAGGAATATGCGGCGGAAGCCGAGCCGCTCGGCAATGGCGGCGCTCTCCGGCGTATAGAAGCCGAGCCGCGTATCGGCAAAGAGCGGCATCTCCGGCAGCAGACGGCGCAGCACGCCGAATACGCCGAGGTCGCGCACGATGATCGCGTCCACGCCGCACCGCTGCGCGCGCAGGGCCAGCCCCGCCGCCTTTTGCATCTCGTCCTCGCGCACGGGGATGTTGAGCGCAAGGTAGACGCGGCAGCCGCGGATGCGGCAGTAGCGCACCACGCTCTCCAGCTCACTGTTCGGAATGTTTACCGTCTTGCGGCAGCCGCTCAGCTCATCAAAGCTCAGATATACGGCATCGGCGCCGCTTTGTACGGCCGCGGTGACGGCCTCCGGCGAACCGGCCGGGGCGAGCAATTCCACCATAACATTACCTCTCGGTCATATCGGTACTTCTTCAAAATAGTATTATAACACAAGAGATGCCCTTGCTTCAAGTGGCAACCTTATGATATAATATGCTGATTAACGAATTTATCCGACGAGATTGAAACGG